>JAEEKN010000089.1 GCA_016282435.1 Lachnospiraceae bacterium
ATTCTGCATATGAGTCTTCACCGAGTGCATCCTTTGATGCGTATACCTGGATGTCGCCCTTTAAGTCACGGATGTTGCAGAATGATGCTTTTCCCATGACACGTTTGAACATCATACGTCCTGCTATGCTGACATTTATGGGGTTGGCATCCATGATCTCACGGCGCTCGTTATAATCCTTTTTCTTTGCTTCCCTGGCTGCCTGCTCGTCAAGTCCGGTCACGTCTACTTCGGGTCTGCCGGCGAGGAGCTTTGCTTCATGCTCTTCGTAGAGTGATTTTACTTCGTCGGAGTGATGGGTCTGGTCGTATTTTGTGATGACAAAGGGATCCTTGCCTGCCTCCTGTAAGCCGGCGAGTTTTTCACGGCGGACTTTGAGGAGCTGGTTTAAGTCGACAGGTTGGGTGGTGTTCTGGTTATTTTCTGCCATGTGTTTTCTCCTAATTATTCTCTGGTGACTGATAATACTTTGAGTTTGATCTCTCCGTTGGGGGTTTCAACTGTGACGGTCTCGCCTTCCTTGTGTCCTAAAAGGGCTTTTCCTACGGGCGATTCGATGGAGATCATCTTCTTTAAGAGGTTTACTTCGGTAGCACCTACTATGGTGTATACGATGTCTTTGTTGAATTCGAGGTCCTTTACGGTTACTTTGCATCCAAGGTTGATCTTGTCTGCATCAGCGTCCTCGTTGGGGTCGTATACTTCGTAGTTCTTTAAGATGTATTCGATTTCTTCGATACGTGACTCGTTCTGGCGCTGCTCTTCTTTTGCTGCGTCATACTCTGCGTTCTCGCTCAGGTCGCCCTGCTCTCTGGCTTCCTTGATGCTCTTCTTTATTTCGGTACGCAGGTTTACTTTACGGTTCTCAAGCTCTTCCTCGAGCTTTCTTTTTCCTTCTACTGTGATGATATTTGTCTTTGCTTCTGTTTTCATGATCTAATCTCCTTTGTTTTTGTCACCTCATCCGGCACTTCGTGCCACCTTCCCCTCGAGGGGAAGGCTGGGGGTTGTCAGTGTCAGCTGACTTATGGTGTCTATTACTTAGTCTCTTCTGTTACTTCTATCTTCTTGATCTCTTTTGTGTTGATCTCTACGAGTATGTCTTTGATGAAGTCATCCAGCTTCTTCTGGCCTTCATCGCCCTTGAAACGGCTTCTGACTGATACGAGGCCTTCTTCCTGTTCCTTCTGGCCTACTACTACCATGTAAGGAAGTCTGTCAACTCGTGCCTCACGGATCGTGAAGCCGATCTTCTCGGAACGTGCATCTACTGTGTTGCGGATGCCGGCCTTCTTGAGAGCTGCCGATACTTCGTTTGCATAGTCTGTATACTTATCCGAGATGGGAAGTACACGTACCTGCTCTGCGCACATCCATGTAGGGAACTGTCCTGCGTAGTGCTCGATGAGCCATGCCAGTGTTCTTTCGAAGCATCCCATGGATGTTCTGTGAATGATCCAGGGAAGTGCTTTGTTGCCGTTCTCGTCTATATAGTACATTCCAAACTTTGCTGCGCTGGAGCAGTCGAGCTGGATGGTTACCATCGTGTCTTCCTTGCCGTATACGTTCTTGGCCTGGATATCGATTTTCGGTCCGTAGAATGCTGCTTCACCGTCTGCTTCTGTATACTTGATACCGTTTTTGTCCATGACGTTTCTCAGGAAGCCCTGTGTGCTGTTCCAGTATTCCTCGTCACCCTCGTATTTATCCCTGTTCTCGGGATCCCACTTTGAGAGACGGTATGTTACGTCACCCTGTACGCCGAGTGTTGTCATAACGTAATTTGCGAGCTCAACGCATCTCGTGAGTTCTTCTTCAGCCTGGTCGGGACGAAGTACGATATGTCCTTCTGTGATAGTAAACTGTCTGACACGTGTAAGTCCGTGCATCTCACCTGAATCCTCGTTACGGAACAGTGTGGATGTCTCGCTCATTCTGTAAGGAAGGTCACGGTATGAACGCTGCTCGTTCATGTATACATAGTACTGGAAAGGACATGTCATGGGACGAAGTGCCATAACTTCTTTGCCGTCCTTTGTGCCTTCGCTTTCTTTATTTAATATGAACATTCCGTCCATGTAGTGATCCCAGTGGCCCGATATCTTGTAGAGGTCTGACTTTGCCATGAGAGGTGTACGTGTACGTACATAGCCCCACTCGTTGTCCTCGAGGTCTTCGATCCAGCGCTGCAGGATCTGAATCATCTTTGTTCCCTTGGGTGTGAAGAGAGGAAGTCCCTGTCCGATAACGTCTACTGTTGTGAAGAGCTTCATCTCTCGTCCTAACCTGTTGTGGTCACGGAGCTTTATGTCCTCAAGGTGAGCCAGGTATGCGTCCATATCCGCATTCTTTGTAAATGCTGTACCGTAGATACGTGTGAGCATCTTGTTCTTCTCGTTGCCTCTCCAGTATGCGCCTGATGAAGAGATGAGCTTTACTGCCTTTAAGTATTTTGTGCTCATGAGGTGGGGTCCTGCACAGAGGTCTACAAATCCACCCTGGTCATAGAAGGATATCTCTGCTCCCTCGGGCAGATCTTTTATGAGTTCTACCTTATAGGGCTCGCCTTTTTCTTCCATGAACTTGATGGCTTCGTCTCTGGGGAGCGTAAAGCGTGTGAGTTCATGTCCTTCTTTTATGATCTTCTTTATCTCTGCCTCTAATTTGTCAAGGTCATCCCTTGTAAAAGGAGGTGTGTCGAAATCATAGTAGAATCCTTCGTCGATAGCAGGTCCGATAGCGCATTTTGCTTCGGGGTAGAGACGCTTTACAGCTTCTGCCAGTACGTGTGATGCTGTGTGGCGATATGCCTTCTTGCCCTCTTCGTCATTGAATGTGAGAATGGATAATTCGCAATCTTTGTCTATAACTGTTCGTAAATCCACTACTTTTCCGTCTACTTCTCCGGCACATGCATTCCTGCCTAAGCCTTCACTGATGTCATTTGCGATGTCGATAACGCTCATCGCGCTTCCGTATTCTTTTACGGAGCCGTCTTTTAATGTGATTTTCATATGTATGTCCTCCTTTTGAAAAAATAAAAAGCCCTTCCGAAACTGTAAGTTCCGAAAGGGACGAATAATCTATATCCGCGGTTCCACCCTTATTGGATAAACCCCTGCGACACGCATGCCGCATTCTTCATTAGATGATAACGGAATCACCGGGCTGTATTGGAGCCACTCAGGGGCGGTCTTCAATATTTCTCATTCTAAAGCCTTTTCAGCTGCCGGCTTCTCTCTGGAGAACCTGAAATATCTACTCTTCCCTTCAACGTATTGCATCTATTTTAGCATTTTTTTGGATTATGTCAAGTAAAAAGTTAATTTTTTTATATTTTCCTTGCATTTTTTGGAAAAAGAGTGTATGGTATACGGAAAGGAGCCGTATTTAACGGATATTTGACAAGTATGTATTTAAACCAAAATGACAAAAAGACAGTGGGAAGGCGGCTTTTAAAGTTTTTCCTTCCTATGATAATGGTAACTCTGTTCCTTTCGGGATGTGCTTCGGGCGGTGAGAAGAAACCGAAGTCCATGCCGGCACCGGACCCGAATGTTTCACCTATTCCCTCTCCTCTTCCTACGATAACGGCTGCGCCCGCGTCGGAAAAGACGGAGACCGATACTGAGGATACGGAGACATCTGTGGATGACCAGGAAGCTTCCGATCCTAAGGAAGCTGACAAGACCTATGTGGTGGTTCTCGATCCCGGTCACGGCGGAAACTGGTTCGGAGCCATGTACGACGGGAAGAACGAAAAGGATCTGACCCTGTCGGTAGCCAACTATGTGAGGGATTACCTGTATGATAACTATACGGGTATCGAGGTGTATCTAACCCGTGAGACCGATATAGCTCTGGATGGGGATTTAAAGATAGAGCTGGAAAAAAGAGCTATCGTGGCTGAAGAAAAAAATGCGGATTATTTCGTAAGTATTCATTTCAATGCTTCAGAGGAACACCTGCTTCACGGTGCGACCGTTTACGCTTCCATGCGTGATGATGTGACCGAGAGGAGCAAGGGCATAGCTGCTTCTATATTAAAGGAGCTCGTAGCTCTGGGATTAAAGGATAATGACGTAAAGACCAGAATGAGCCAGGATTATTTCGCTGAGGACGGAAGCAGGCTTGACTACTATGCGGTTATCAGGCACAGCGCAATAAGGCATATCCCGGGTGTCATAGTCGAGCATTGTTTTATGGATAACGAGATAGACAAAGAGTTCATGAACACTGATGAGAAGCTGCATGCACTGGCTGAGGCCGATGCAAGGGGTATCGCGAATTATCTGGGGTTAGCAAGTAAGAATTAAAAAATGAGGGACGGCTACACCGTCCCTTTAGTTTTGTTACAGAAGATGTGCACGCAAGTACTCGGGTGTTTCTGCTGAGAGAAGTACCGGAGGTACATCGAATACTGTCTTGCAGCCGGTCTGACCGTCTTTGTTCATGCGGTATGCTGCTCTGGCAAATGCTACGAGTACTGATGCGGTAAACTCGGGATTTGAATCGAGCTTTAAGCTGTACTCTATGGTATGTGTATGCTCATTGTTCATGCCGGTTTTTCCTGTACGGATAACCTGTCCGCCGTGAGGAAGTCCAGCATGGTTCTTCTTCATCTCTTCTTCTGTGATGAATGTTACTGTGGTATCGTAATCAGCGAAGTAGTTGGGCATGGTTTTGATCTCGTTCTCGATTTTTGCGAGATCTGCGCCTTCCTCTGCTACTACATAACACTCGCGTGTATGCTTCTGGCGTGTGGTGAGTTCAGGATTTTTGCCCGAACGAACTGCTTCAAGTGCTGCAGGTACGGGTACTGTGTACTGTCTGGCGTCCTTTACACCCTCGATACGTCTGATGGCGTCCGAATGTCCCTGGCTGACTCCTCTGCCCCAGAATGTGTAGTCCGCACCATCAGTAAGGATAACATTTGAGTAGAGTCTGGCAAGTGAGAACATTCCGGGATCCCAGCCTACTGAGATGAATCCGATATGTCCTGCTGCCTTTGCGGCTGCATCTACATTTGCGAAATGCTGGGGTACGTTTGCATGTGTATCGAAGCTGTCGATAACGTTGAAGTATTTTACGGCATCGGGTGTCTGCTTGGGCAGGTCTGTAGCGCTTCCTCCGCAGATGATAAGAACATCGATGTCGTCCTTGTGTGCTGCCAGATCGTTTGAGCTGTATACTTTAGCATTGCTGTTGATCTTCACTGTAGCGGGATCACGTCTGGTAAATACTGCCACCAGCTCTGTATCCGGGTTGTGCTTTACTGCGGCTTCAACACCGCGTCCTAAGTTGCCGTAACCTAAAATTCCTAATCTGATCATTTGATCGTCCTCCTATATATTTAATTAATTATTTACTACATTGATTTATGTGACAGTTGGAACCGTCCCCATTGTCACATTCCAATGATGTGAAGCGTAGCATCAGCCCGTGCTTCCGAGTCCTCCGTTGCGGACTCCGTCGGCGTCGTCATCCGTGGTGATACCGAAGGGCATGAATACGCCCTGGGCAAAGCCCTGTCCGGCCGCGATATTTAATGTCTTTCCGGTGCTTCCCGCGCATACGCCCGACATGTTTGTGACCTTTATCATGATGTGGCCTTCGTTGTCGGAATAGTAATAATCACTGTCTATGACTCCCACGGTGTTGTCCAGCATCAGTCTGTATTTGAAGCCGAATCCGCTTCTGGGGAATATCATGAGCACCCATCCGTTTTCCATCTTCGCCTTGATGCCTGTGGGTATCTTCGCGGTCTCTCCGGGTTCAAGCGTGATGTCGAAAGGTGCGTAAAAGTCGTATCCGGCAGATCCCGATGTGGCACGTTTGGGAAGCGTGATATTCTCATATGCCGCAAGTACCTGTTCGTCCGTGAGGCCAAACTCTTCCTGCGCTATCTCTTTAAAAATATCCTGTCTCACTTTTCCGAATTCCGCGATCCTATTCATATACCGACCTCTGTATCATATGATTCTCTGTTTCTCACCACCGATTTATCCGGTTACAACTCATTCCGTAAACCTACATTGATTACAATACAATTTTTTGTCTAATAAGTCAACTTTTTTTCTTAAATAAAGTCTGTAAAATTTTTTTTATTCTTTTAGTATAATGTTAAAAGAAGGTATATGTCCATGAGTAAAATAATGTAGGACATATCTATGGGTTTACCGGGGGAAGATTCTAATGGCTGATATTAAAAACATTCCATATAAATATAACAATATTCCGATACATGCCGGGGGGTATGTTACGGGATTCTGTTTTCATTCCAAAGAAGCGGGCTGTATGTACTTAAGGACCGATATCGGCGGTGTATACCGTTATAACAGTACCAAGGATCAGTTCGAAAGCCTGGGTAATCATATCGGGCTCGCCAATATCGAAGAATCCTACCCTATTGCTATAGCTCTCGATGAAAAGATATCTTCCCGTCTGTATATCGTATGCGGCGTGTCGCGCAACAGGCACGGTCTGTTCTGCGTGTCAAAGGACCGCGGCGAATCCTTTACTTATTCCGAGATCCCTACCATGGTTGACGGCAACTGGGGAGGCCGGAGTTCGGGAAGCAGGCTGATAATAGATCCCAATGACAGTGATACCCTGTATTTTGCGAGCCAGCGCGGAGGGCTCCTGGTTACGCATGACCTCGGACAGACCTGGAACAAGCTGAACGTATGCGGCGAGGACTGGCTGACATTCGTGTGGATGTCTCCCTTCAGCGACGTGATGATAGTGGGCAGTGCAGGCGTGGACAACCGTGTATCGGATACCATGCGCGGTCACGGACTGTATGTGTCCTACGACAGGGGCGCTTCTTTTTCAAAACTTCCCATGCCCGAATCCCAGGAATATCCTTTCAGCAATTTCAGCGGTTATGTTCCCGTAAGGTGTACCTATGACGGCAAATATTTCTATGTGACGCTCTCAGAGAACGGTCCGAATTCCTTCCTGTATGAAAACGGATATGGATGCGATTCGGGACATGTGGTGGGCGGACATGTTTTAAGATATTATTTTAAGAACGGACGTATCGAAGGGTACAAGGATATCACTCCTTCGGAGACAGTGTTTAAGCTGGCGGATCCTTCGGGAAAAAATGTCACCGAAGACAACTTCCACAGGAATTACTGTTTTGCTTTTGGCGGGATCACTTCCAGTGCCACGGAGCAGGGTCTCGTGGTGTGTACCACGGTATGCCGTCCTTCCGGTGACTGTGTTCTGCTGTCCAGGAATTACGGCGAGACATGGAATGTGGTCCTGTACAACACCAAAATAGGCAGTATAAAGTATAATACATCATATATGCGTCCCGAA
>JAEEKN010000090.1 GCA_016282435.1 Lachnospiraceae bacterium
TGTACATCACCGGCTGCAAAGACTTTTCCGTTAGAAGACTGATACCTGCCTTCTCCGGTCTTCACATTCGTTCTGCCGTCTACCTCTACGCCAAAACTCTCTGTGACATAGAATTCGCTGCCCAGGAAACCTGCTGCTATCAGCACAAGCTGTGCAGGAACTTCCTTTTCCGAACCTTCTATGGGAACCATGCTCATCCTGCCGGTCTTTTCATCCTTTTTGGATTCAAGCGAAACCAGAACCACACTCTTAAGCTTTCCTTTTTTATCTTTCTTGAATTCCTTAACGGTAGTCTTATATATTCTCGGATCGGAACCGAATTTATATATCGCTTCCTCCTGACCGTAATCTACTTTCAATACTTTGGGCCATTCGGGCCAAGGATTTGACTCCAGTCTTTCCTTAGGAGGCTCGGGCATCATCTCCAGCTGTGTAACGCTCTTTGCTTTTAGTCTTATACACGAACCGACGCAATCATTACCCGTATCACCGCCGCCGATAACTATTACATCTTTACCTTCCGCAAGATCATACGGGAAATCTGTAAATTCAGTACACGGAAGTCCTTTTTCAGTTTTTACGTCAGTATCTTTTTTAGCGCTGTCAAGCAGTCTTTTTGTTACCTGCTTTAAGAAATCCACCGCAAAATATATACCGTCCGCATCCCTTCCGGGAGCACTTATATCTCTCGGATGTGAAGCGCCGCATGCCAAAACCACGGCATCGTACTCCTTCTTTATCTCTTCACCCGAGATATCTTTTCCTATATTACAATTAGTCTTAAAAGTGATACCGGCTTTTTCCATCAGGGCAACTCTTCTGTCTATCACCGATTTATCAAGCTTCATGTTCGGGATACCGTATCTGAGTAATCCACCCACACGATCGCTTCTCTCATATACTGTTACCAGATGTCCGCGTCGGTTCAGCATAAGCGCTGCTGCCAGTCCTGAAGGACCGCTGCCGATGACAGCTACCTTCTTCCCGGTTCTCACCTTCGGTTCGGGTTCATCCACCAGACCGTTTGAAAATGCATATTCTATAACAGTCTTTTCATTTTCTTTTGTTGATACAGGCTCCTGATGAAGTCCGCATGTACAAGCGTGCTCACATAGAGCCGGACATACTCTGGAAGTAAATTCAGGGAAGCAGTGCGTGATCGACAAACGCCTGTATGCTTCCGCAAAATTGCCTCTGTATACTAGGTCGTTTATTTCAGGTACCAGGTTATTTAAAGGACAGCCCGATATCATACCCGATATCTTAACTCCTGCCTGACAGAACGGAACACCGCAGTCCATACATCTGGCAGCCTGTTTTCTCTGTTCCTCAGTGCTGAGCAGAGAATGGAATTCCTTGAAGTTCTTAATTCGGTCAGCTTCCTTTACCACCGCACCATCTTTTCTCTCATACTCTAAAAATCCGGTAGACTTTCCCATGTCTTACACCTCTGTCTTTCTAAATACTTTTTATCAACGTTTAAAAATATTAAGGGTATCTGAAATAAATCCAGACACCCTTGCCTTGACTATACTGTATATGTAGTGATATTACTCAAAAGTCTCAAAGCCTTTTCAAGCAAGCTTGAACGGCTTTTTGACTTTTTCATTAAATATCATAAAAGAAAAGACACCCTTGGTATAACCAAAGGCGCCCTTGTCTTCATTTGTGCATTATAAAACTACAAAAACGATTTGTCAAGAAAAATTTTTATTTTTTATAAACCCATTACCCAATCAAATCATTCTGGAATCTCGAAAGATGCTCAAAAGGCAAAATCTGGCGACCCCTAAACAACCCACATCCGTCATTTATCAGATGGTTGCTGTATGCCTTAAACATATTCACATCCACGCCGGACAGATCGAGCTCCTGCAGCTTTATCAACCTTTCATATGCTTCATCAAAATATTTGCACTCACCGGGACGGATTATATCAGCTCTTGTCCTGTTAAGTTCCTGACTTTTCTCATATCCGAAGTGGTTTGCATCTCCTATCTCAGCATAATCATCCATATCCTTTGTACGAAGCTGGAGTTCAGTATAGCATCTGGTTAAGTTGTCATAAAATGTGATATGTAACGACCTGTAACCGGATGGTCGCGGTATCTGCACATAATCCCTATAATAGGAAATGTTATTCTCATTCAAGCCTCCGGTATATACTTCATACGATGCATCCGACAGCTGAGGAGAAAATCCTTTTTCCTCAAGAAATTCCGGCAGCTTGTTTGCTATCTCATATAAGTATTTCAGTTCCTGTTCTTCACGGCTTTCTCCATTTTGTATATGGCACTTAGGAAGTGAAAGAACAATCCTGTACGCGATCAGATCCCTAAAGCAGTTAAGATTGTTTTTTATCTCAGCCTCACTCGGATATCTGCCGTTTTCCTTATAAAAATCATAGATATATTCTAAAATATAACCGTTGAATTTCTCTTCAGAGCGTATGAGCGATTTTATCCTGCCCTTGAATGTAAAAGCCAAAAAAGGATATTTCTGTGTCATATAAAGATAAAACTCTTTGATCCTCTGCGACTGTGATGACAGAAAATCAGTATGTTCCAACAGTTCTATAATCTGCATCAGGAAATTGCTGTGAGCGAGATCTATCGAATTATGTGATTTAATAGCTTCTTCTTTTAAATCCGATGAATACTGTAAAAGGATTTTCAGCACGGTATTCCCGGAAAACAAATAATCATTTAATGTTATCATTTTATCACCCGATCAATAAAAAATACGGCGCTGAAAAAACAGCGCCGTTGCCACAACCTTTATACCACATGATAAAACGGTTTGTCAATGGTTAATTTATTGAAAAGCTTTATTATATAGATCCAGTATATCCTGTCTCGTTGTCTGTCTGGGGTTTACCGCAATATTCCCACTCTTCATGGCATCATCTGTCATAGACCCAAACATCTCTTCCTTTACACCAACTTCCGAAAGTGTTCCCGGTATATCAAGACTCCGATTTAAAACCTTTATTTCCTGAGTAAGCATATTGGGAACAAAATCCTTCTTTGCTACAGGAGCTAATGAAATCCACCTGTATATATCATAATATTTACCTTTATCAGACAGTTCGTTAAACTCCGTAACAAAAGGGAGTAATATAGCATTTGCAAGTCCATGGGGCACATCAAAATATGCACTTACAGGATGACTCATCGCATGAACATTTCCAAGCCTTGCATGAGAAAATGCTATACCGGCGTAAAGTGAACCTTGCATCATAGCATCTGCAGCCGTTTTATTTTGACGATTTGCCACATATGCCCTAAGATTTTTACCAATCAGTTCCAATGCCTTTAGTGCAATCATATCGGAAAACGGTGACGCCATTAATGAAATATACGCCTCTAAAGCATGCACCAGCGCATCCACTCCGCAAGCAGATGCAGTATTAACCGGAACTGACATGATCAGCCCCGGATCAAGTATCGCACATTTGGGTAACAGATAATTGCTCCCGACCGTGAGCTTATAATTTCTGATGCGATCGGTAATAACTGAAAACGCCGTAACTTCAGACCCTGTCCCGGCCGTTGTAGGAATAGCTATAATAGGTATTACCGGTCCCGGCACCTTACCCACTCCTTCATAATCCGTGATAGCACCGCCGTATGTACCCAGTATTGCCACAGCTTTAGCCACATCTATCGGAGAACCCCCGCCAAATGCAACTATCAGATCCGCGCCACTGTCCATAAACTGTTCAGCGGCTTTGTCCACTGTATCCGTTCCCGGATTACCCTCAATATCGGTAAACATTCCGCTCTTAATACCGGCTTCCCTTAATTCATATCTGCATTTGTCTACAAGTCCTATTTTTTTCAGATGCGGTCCTGAAATAATAAATGCTTTTTTACAACCAAGTTTTTTTACATATTCCGGAAGTTTTTCCAATGTACCTCTTCCGAATACAATCTCCTGAGGAACCGAAAATGAATATGCAGCCATCCCATATACCACCTGCCCTTACTTAAATTAACGCTTCTACCGACGCCTTGATGATTTCATATGCCTGATCACAGTCTTCCTCCGTTATGATCAGGGGTGGAACCATACGGATAACATGTGCCCCTATCGCTGTCAAAAGCAGATGTCTGTGCAGGCATTCATGTTTTACATCAACACTTTTAACTGAATCATCGAATTCTACACCAACGAGGAGTCCCTGTCCTCGAACTTCTTTTACATGAGG
Source organism: Lachnospiraceae bacterium (assembly GCA_016282435.1). GTDB lineage: Bacteria > Bacillota > Clostridia > Lachnospirales > Lachnospiraceae > RUG11977. The sequence goes on from JAEEKN010000090.1 coordinate 4,211, forward strand.
AAGTGTTTTCAATTTTTCCATAAAATATTTACCCTGCTTTTCAGCATTTCCGGCCAGATTCCTGTCAAGCAGCTCACCCACCTGAGCCAGCGCAGCCGCACAGCTCACGGGATGCCCGCCAAATGTTGTACCGTGCGAACCCGGAGAAAACGCTTTTGCCACCTCCGCAGTCGCACATATGGCACCTATAGGCATTCCTCCTCCCAATGCCTTTGCCATGGAAACGATATCCGGCTTAATACCATAATGCATAAAACTCATGACTTTTCCGGTTCTGCACCATCCGGTCTGTACTTCATCGATCAATAAAAGCATTCCTTTCTCGTCACAGAATTTACGCAGTCCCGTCATAAACTCATAAGTAGCAGGATGCACTCCTCCTTCACCCTGAACAGGTTCTATCATGATAGCTATCGTGTTCTCTGTACAGGCATCCTTAAATGCCTGAAGATCGTTATAGGGTGCATATGAAAAACCATAGGTCATAGGTCCGAATCCAACCTGGCATCCGTTTCCGGGCTGTCCGGTAGCAGACATGGCACCAAAGGTTCTGCCATGGAATCCCATTTTGGCGGTGACGATGTGATACCTGTTGGGTCCGTATTTTTCTATTCCGTATTTTCTCGCCATCTTGATCATGGCTTCATTCGCTTCCGTGCCGGAGTTCTGGAAAAATATCTTATCCATCCCTATAGTGGTACAAACTTTTTCTGCCAAAAGTGCCTGGGGAATGGTGTAAGGATAATTAAATGTATGCATCAGAGTTTTTGTCTGTTCAACAACAGCTTCAACTACTTTTTCATTACAGCTTCCCGCCGAATTAACAGCTATTCCTGCATAAAAATCAAGATATGCTTCTCCGTTTTCATCATAAATATACTGATCTTTGGCACTTTCCGCCAGGAAATCAAATCTCTCATAAGTCTCGATCATATATTTTGAAACTTTATCCTTAATGTCCTGTGTAGTCAATCCTGTATCCTTCAGTTTCATAATTATCATTCCCCCTTCACTTTAATATCATCTGCTGTAATAAAGCCCTTTATCATCAGGTATTGTTCTATTACCTTCACACAATCCTTTATTCCAACTTTTTCACTGTTAAGTGTCATATCGTAATTGACAGGATTCGTCCAATAGTTACCGTGAGTATAGTATGCGTAATAGTCTGCTCTGAATTTATCTGTCTGACTGATAGTAGCATGTGCTACATCTTCAGTCACTCCCATATGCTCCATAGTTCTCTGTACACAAAAGGCCCTGGGAGCTTCTATGTATACGCTTACGACATTTTGCCTGTCCCTAAGCACATAGTCCGCACACTTCCCCACTATCACACAAGATTCCTGATCTGCCAGGCTTTTTATGATCTCACACTGATATTCAAAAAGCCTGTCATCGGAAACGAATTTTTCGTTTCTCGCTATATAATTCCTTGCTCTTGGAAGTCCTTTCATAAAACTTGAAAATCCGCCGTTCTTCCTTACCTTTTCATTTACCTCCTGAAAAAGTTTCTCATCCAGGCCGCTCAGCTGACTTGCCAGGGTAAGAATACGGTTTTCATAGCAATGAATCCCTAAATCCTTTGCTAATATTGAAGCTATTTCCTTTCCGCCGGATCCAAATCCACGGGCAAAAGTAACTACAAATCTCTCCATATGTCATGCCTCCGTTCTGTATATCGATCATCCTGCCAGATAACGTTTTAAGAATTCTCTGGTACGGGGATTCTTCGGATTAGTAAACAACTGTGACGGAGGAGCATCTTCAGCCACATAACCTCTGTCCATGAAAATCGTCCTGGTTGAAACATCCTTTGCAAAAGCCATCTCATGAGTTACTATTATCATGGTAAGTCCCGTAGTTGCCAGCTGCTGCATAACCTGAAGCACCTCTCCTACCATCTCGGGGTCGAGTGCCGAAGTAGGCTCATCAAACAAAAGCACTTCCGGGTTCATGCAAAGCGACCTCGCAATGGCAACTCTCTGTTTCTGTCCGCCTGAGAGCTGCGCCGGTTTTGCATGGATAAAAGGGGCCATACCGACTTCCTTTAAATGTTTGATAGCTCTGTCAAAAGCTTCTTCTTTAGAAAGATGCAATACCTTTCTGGTACATATCATGCAGTTCTTCAGCACCGTCATATTGTTAAACAGGTTAAACGACTGAAAAACCATACCCACCTTAGCCCGGTATTCATTTATCTCACGCTGAGAATCACGAACTTCTTTTCCATGATACAGTATCTTTCCCGATGTCTGGCGTTCCAGCTTATTAATACATCTGAGAAGTGTCGATTTACCCGAACCCGAAGATCCGACAATGCATATTATCTCGCCCGCATGGATTTCCATATCTATTTTTCTCAGCACTTCATGATTACCGAAGGATTTGCTTAAATCCTGAATTCCTATGACCGTCTCTTTCATATGAGTCCTCCTTCGTGATTACATCGTGCTCGTTTTATTCATTATCCATATACTCAACAGCCAGTGTATAATCGCTCTTTCCTTTCATACGTTTTTCAATCAGTTTGAAAAGCTTATTAAATACAAAACACAGAACGAAATAAATAACCGCTATAACAAGATAACTTTCGAAATACTTGTAATAATTTCCACCGACTGTTTTGGCAGCCATAAACAGCTCCTGAACCGCTATAACATTTAACACTGAGGTCATTTTCAGGTTAGTCAGGAATGTATTCGCCATCTCGGGAATAATATTCTTGAAAGCCTGCGGAAGAACAATGTATAACATTGTTTTCATCGGTGACATACCCATGGCCCACGCACCTTCACGCTGACCCTGGTCTATGGATCCGATACCGCCTCTCACTGTTTCTGCCATATATGCACCGGTATTTAATACTGTTACTATGATGCCGGCCACTATAGGAGTCATATTCACTCCCATCTGTCTTATTCCGTAATATATTATCATCGCCTGAACGATCATCGGGGTATCACGGAAAATCTCTACATATACGGAAGCAATTATCTTCAGTATCCTTATCAATATTTTCTTTATAATGTTATCACCCTGATTAACTTTAAGATCCTGAACGATTCCAACCAGGTATCCCAATACAAATCCCAGGAGTGTACCCAGCACCGCTATATAAAGCGTAAGCCAGGTACCTTCCAGGAACATATTAAAATACTTTTCGGTCAGATAAGCCATCCATTCAAGGGAATTCTCAGGATTTTCAATTGCCCATATATTAAATCCCATAAGCTATCCCACCTCGTTTTATAGAAAACCATCGCTATTCTCTGATATTTTCCTAACCAATCCTGTAAAAGAATCAGTTTGCAGCAGGCTGCTGTCCTATCACCTTGTTCATAAGTTCATCCATCTTTGCCTTATCATTCCAGCCTATAGCTGTCATAGCACCCTGAAGCTTATCTCTTAATGCTGTATCGTTCTTTCTCGTTGCGATACAAACATTTACCATTTCCTCATCACCCTTAAATGTATCATCAGCTGCAAAAGTAATGATCTTTAAATCCTTGTTTGTGAGTAATGCTGACTCAGCTGTAGGCAGATCGACGATACATACATCAGCTACGCCGTTTGAAACAGCCATAAAACATTCTGAAGTAGTTTCATAATTGCTGCCTGTGATGCCACCCTCTATCTGATCCAAAAGAGGAATCCAGCCTGTGCCAAGCTGTGTAGTCACTTTACAACCCTTTCCCGCAAGTTCCGAAAGTCCCTTAACATCTGCAAAAGGTCCGTCAGCTTTTACTACGATACAGTTATCACGGTAGTAATAGGGGTCTGTAAACGAATAAGCCATTTCTCTTTCTGCCGTACGTCCCATACCGGCTATGATACAATCATAATCTCCTGCATCCATCGAAATACCGATCGATGACCATTCAACCTTGTGTATCTCCAGATCCATACCTAACTGGTCTGCCAGTTTCTGTGCAACGGCTACATCATAACCATATGCATAAAACTGTGAATCGTAAATCTTTACCGCTTTACTTCCATCAGGAGTAGTATCCGCATCCTGTGTCCAGTTAAAAGGTGCATATGCACATTCCATACCAACTCTCAGTACATCTTTCTTTGTCTCTTCTGTCTTGGTCTCATTTGTACTTTGCTGTCCCTGTGTCGGGGTTGTCGTTTTGTCCGATCCTCCCGAACTGCAGCCTGCCATCATCGCCATCGTAACCAGGCTCACCACCAATGTCATAAACAATCTTCTCTTTTTCATAAGTCCCTCCTTCTGCTATTTCTTAAAATAGCAATTAGCCTTAATACTAAAGGCGCCGGTTGAAACTTTATGTTTCCCCAGCGCCTTTGCTTGTGCTACATAATAAGGACTTTTCCTTTGTTTTGCAACTTGCAATGTGCACAATCTTATTCAACAATCTGCCTAAACGAACATCCACTGTTTTACCAGAATACAATTTATCAGATCCAGATATTCCACATAATCCGTCATATCCATATCCAGTAATTCCTCTATTTTTTTCAGACGATATATCAGGGAATTCCTATGGATAAACAAAGCCTCCGCAGTCTTCACGGTATTAAAACCGTTCATATAGTATGACAAAAGTGTCTCCTTCAGAAATGTACCGTTTGCATGGTCATATTCATCCAGTTTACTGAGTCTGTTATTACAATATTCAAGGATTTCCCCCTGATTATTACTGTGAAACATATATTTATAAATACCCATGGAACTGGCGCTGAGCACCTTTTTATTTGAAGGATTTGGCAGCTGATCCTTTTTGGGTATCAGATTTTTAGCCTCCTGATAGCTCTGTCCGAATTTTGAAGGATCCGTATATGGTGCTCCCAAAATACATGAGCTCTGGATAACTCCTTTAAACTGCGGATTGTCATCCAGTTTGTGAAGTAGTTTTTCCAGTTCTTTTTCTATGCTTTTATCACTTCTGGCTTCAAAAAGAAGAACAAATTTATTCAAGAAACGCATGAACATCGGATGCCCTTCCATGTTTATTATCTCCTGGTTCAGACAATTTGCATAATATTCGTAGATATGCTCATCCTGTTCCAGATTTATCCCGTATTTTCTGTCGACAACTATAATCCCTGCTCTGTACGGCTTTGAAAAATCAATACCGAACTGTCCGGATATTTTCTCTACATAACGTTCATTTACACTATACCCAAAAAGCAGGTTGTATAAATAGTCCCCCGTTCTCTTGTTATGTATATCCGATTCCATGATCAGGCTTCCAACGCTCTGGGAAATATCGACAAACGATGCTCCCTCCCATCTTATATAGAATAACGGGAGACGGAGTTCTTCCGCTCTTTTGATAATTTTTTCAGGGACTGCTTCCTTGTCATATTCAACGGAAAGTCCGAGTCCTGAAATACCCAGTTCATTCAACTCTTCCATGGTTCTTTCCACTTCATCAAAATCAAACCTTACATAGTCTATCACGATCAGAGCAAAATTTCCCCTGTTCATGTGATCCTCATAAGGTCTGGTTTGTACAAGATAGACCCAGGAAACAACTCTGCCAAGTCCAGATTCGCCGGCTATAAGTTCCATACCATCCAGTTTCAGATTATTTATATCTCTGCATGTTACCATAAATATAATATCCCCATTTTATTCTATCATGGCATCTATGAATGCCCTGAATATCTTTCTGCTATTTTCATCAGTAGTATACGAAAACTCCGGATGCCATTGTACTCCCCAGATAAATCTGTGTCCCGGCATATATACAGCCTCCGTAAGTCCATCCTCCGATGTTGCCATTACTTTTAAGTTCGGAGCTATCTGCTTTACAGCCTGATGGTGATAACTGTTAACATGTAATTTATCAGCATTCAAACATTTATGTAAAGGTGAATCTACGTTTACCGATACCACGTGTACAGGGATATTGTAAGGGGGATTTTGATGATGTTCTACTTTAGACGGATGCTGTAATTTGATATCCTGATACAATGTACCACCAAGTGCAGCATTTATAAACTGTATGCCTCTGCATATACCAAGGACAGGTTTATCCGAATCTATAGCCTTTCTCAAAATATAAAATTCCATTTTATCACGTATTGTATTGGAACTTACCAAACCATCCAAAGGCTTTTCACCATAAATTTCAGGTGAAACATCATGTCCTCCGGTAAACAAAAAACCATCACAGAGTTCGGCTGTCTGTTCCAGATCACCTTTGTCTTCAGTAAGCGGTAACATAATCGGAATTGCCCCGTTAGTTATAATCCCATCAAAATATCCCGGAAGCATCCATAAACTTTCTTTTTCATCATCCCATAACGGCATCACGCCCACGATCGGTTTTCTCATACTATCCTCCGATATTCAAAGTCAAGGTCACCTTGAAAACGCTTCCAGCGTTTTCCCATTATGGTATACCGCTTTTTACTCTGTCAAATGCTGCCATATTCTGCTCCTTTCGACATAAATATAATGTTTGCAAACCAACTTACACTGAGGGCGTTCACTTATCAAAAAGCTCAGAATCCAATGGCAGAAGATTCTGAGCTTTTTTCTATATTATTACGAAGGATTTTAGCTTATTCTTTATTCAACATCCTGTAATGCGTCATAACCTTCTTCACCGGTTCTGACTTTTACTACGTTCTCAACATCGTATACGAAAATCTTACCATCGCCGATATGTCCGGTGTAAAGAACCTTCTTTGCAGTTTCGATAACTGTTCTGACAGGTACCTTGCTGACTACGATATCAACCTGTACCTTGGGAAGCAGTGTAGCCTCAACCTGTACTCCACGGTAGTATTCAGGCTTGCCCTTCTGTAAGCCGCAACCTAATACGTGGGATACCGTCATACCGGTGATACCTACATTCATAAGGGCTGACTTCAGGGACTCGAAACGCGATTCCTTACATACGATCTCAATCTTGGTAAACTTGTGGTCGCCTTCTTCAAACGAAGGAACTTTCTTAACCTGTACAGCTTCAGCTACAGGAACATCGCCGTCTACAACTACGGGTGCGTTACCTTCTTCAATATATTCAGGGGTCATAGCAAATCCTGCATAAGCTGAAGGAAGACCATGCTCGGTAGCATCAAGACCTGTCATTTCTTCTTCACGGCTGACACGAAGACCGATTAATTTGTTTATGATCAAGAATGCGATAGTAATAGTTACTACTGTCCAGCATGCAACTGCTGCGAAACCTGTAAGCTGGATTCCTAAAAGCTCGAATCCGCCACCATAGAAGAGACCTTCGATGGTTTCACCTGAAGAGTTAGCGATTGAATATCCGGGTGCTGAAGAAGTAGCAAACAAACCAACAGCGATTGTACCCCAGATACCATTCATGCAGTGAACTGCTACAGCACCTACAGGGTCATCGATATGAAGCTTGTGATCAAGTAACCAAACACCAAATACTACGAGTAAACCACTGACAACACCAACCATGATAGCGCCGAAACAATCTGTTACATCACAGGGAGCTGTGATACCTACAAGGCCTGCAAGTGAAGCGTTCAGACACATTGAAACATCGGGCTTGCCATATTTGATCCATGTAAATATCATACATACTACAGTAGCAACAGCGGGAGCTACCGTTGTGGTAAGGAATATAGAACCTAACTGTTCAAGTGATGAAGCAGCTGCACCGTTAAATCCATACCAGCCAAACCAAAGAATGAATACACCGAGTGCACCGATACAGATATTATGACCGGGGAATGCATTTACCTTAGTGATCTTACCCTTGGCATCCTTTACGAATTTGCCAATACGGGGACCTTCAATCTTGGCACCGATAAGTGCTGCGATACCACCTACCATATGGATGGCTGTTGATCCTGCAAAATCATGGAAACCTATCTGGCTCAGCCAGCCGCCACCCCAGATCCAGTGTGCTTCAATAGGATAAATAAGTGCCGAAATCACTGCTGAATATATACAATACGATAAGAACTTAGTTCTTTCAGCCATAGCACCTGAAACGATGGTTGCTGTTGTAGCACAGAATACCAGGTTGAAAACGAAATTTGAAAAATCAAAATTCTCATAAGCAGAGAATATATCGAATCCGGGTTTTCCGATAAGTCCCATTGCATCTTCACCTAAAAGCAAGCTGAAACCTATAAGAATAAATACTACTGTACCGATACAGAAATCCATCAGGTTCTTCATGATGATATTACCTGTATTCTTAGCTCTGGTGAAGCCTGCCTCCACCATTGCAAAACCTGCCTGCATCCAGAAAACCAACGCTGCGCCAATTAAAAACCATACCGCGAAAACTTCTCCTTGAGTAGCTTCCGATATTAAACTTTTGATTTCTTCACTCATACCAAAATTCCTCCCAATTATCTTTTTTCACTTCTAAAACTTTGGGAGCCGACCGGCCGAATCAGTCTCATTAATTTAGAAGTGCTTCATTCTACGTTAAAGTCTTTTGCTTTTCCGGCAAAGAGAAGGGCGTCCAAACTTTTTTATAAGTTCAGACGCCCTCGCCCTGCCATACGTTGATAAATGAAGTATATAAAAACAAATCGGCGCCTCTGGATAACCAAAGGCGCCCTTGTCTTTATGTGCTGGATTATAACTCGATGTTTTTCATTTGTCAAGCATTATTTTAAATTTTTTTTATCTTTTTTTAACCTGTATAATCTTCTATAACTTTTACAGCGGTCTGACCATTGAAATCACCATCAGGACTATAGCCGTTAAAATACAGTACATATGCCCCGAAACTTGAACGTTTACAGAAGTCGGTTACGCTTTCTTCCTTGAAATCAAGACAATCTGAAAAATCCAAAACTGTGACATCCGTGTTTTGATCCAGATAGATGATATAAGGATCATGTTTAGCATATGTTATCTCATAATCATAACCATTAAGATCTTCAGGAAGATTATACTCGCCGATAAGTTCAACATCGTCGGCATTCACTATGATATATTCCCTTGCTTCAAAAGCCATCATATCATCAACATCATAGGCTTCTTTTCTCGTAAGCTCTGCACGTATAGATACCTGATCGGCGTCGCTTGCTTCTTTTTTGTATGTAAGCGTTACGATATCGTTAAGAGTATATCCGTATTCATCGGTCTCTCCCTCACGTTCTTTATAAAGCGCTATTATCAGGTGATCCTCATCATCCATGCACATATAAGGAATCCATTCAAAATCATCAAACTCCGGAACTGCTTTAACGCTCCATCCGTAGTCCAGTCCGTCGGATATACCTGAAGCAAAATATATCATCTTCATAGCGTATTGGGTAAGAACCAGGGGATTGTAAGACTCTCCGTCCTTGTATGTAGAAAGCCAGAAGCCCACACCGCTTTCCTTAGAAACAGTAACACCGGAATATGTCTCATAATTACCACCTGAACATGCTCCATCCTCTACGTAAAAAGCAAAGTTATCATCCCCGGTAGTCACATTACTGTTTATCAGAGTCCATACACCTTCCATTTTACGCATATTCTCATTAAAGTATCCTGAAAATGCTTCGTATTCAGGATCCAAAAGCTCTCCATACATCATATCGAAAGCGTCTATGAGATTATGATCGCATGCATACGGATGATACGGAAGCATATTTTCATAATCAACCAGTATACGCTTGTTGCCGTTAACGCTTTCTCTCGCTTCATCGACCAGCTTCTCAAAAGCTTCCATGCCGAGATCCACTTCCTGGTCGTTTACTTTAAATACACCGTTGTCATCTTCATAAAAATCATTTTCAACAGTAACGGTAAGATCGGCATTTACATGATTTATAGATGTGGTCATGGCTCCGCCGCCCATAAAGAAACTGATGATACGGTTCTCATATTTTACATACGAAAAACCACCGTTGCTGCCGAACTGTCCTGCTTCCTTCGGAGTTCCTTTGTTGTAGAATATAACCTTCACCTGAGAACCATGGTTGTTATCATCCACCACCAGAAGTTCCGGTAAGATATCGTTATCAATAAACGCCAGCCCGAAACGCATGGTATTAAACTTTGTAAATTCCTCATCCATGCAGCTTCTCACATACTCATAGTATGCTTCGAAAACATCGCTCATAACCGGCATCTCGGATATTTCGGTGCCGTACGATATCACCTCTGCCCCTCCGGGGCCTTCCTTTACAGAACCCATATCAGGCTGAGGCTCTTCTGTAGGAGTAACCTCCTCGGTAGGTGTAACTTCCACTGTGGGAGTCACTTCTTCAGTAGGGGTAGCCTCTAAAGTAGGAGTCACTTCTTCGGTAGGTTTAGCTTCTGCCGTAGGTGTCACCTCTACAGTAGGAGTGGTGCTTTCACCGGATCCGGCTTCCTTCTTTTCCTCATCACTCTTGCTGCATGCGCCAAATACCAGAATTGCAAGGCACAGTAATAAGATAATACTGAATTTCTTTGCTCGTAACATTTGCAAACTTCCTCTCTTTCATATCAAAAAATGACAATACATAATGTATCATACCTTGACCGAAAATGCACTAATAAATTTATTAGTTTTAAAAATGGGGGCAATCCTGCCCCCATAAATGATATTATTAATGATTATAAACCAACAACCTGCATCATTTAGCTGCCGAGACTACTGTCACTTATTCTACTGTAACGGACTTTGCGAGGTTCTTCGGTTTATCGATGTCGCAGCCGTTTTTCTTTGCTACGTAATATGCAAAA
>JAEEKN010000091.1 GCA_016282435.1 Lachnospiraceae bacterium
CTTAATGATGAAAAGGGTGAAGTAAGCTGGACTCTCTCTGCTGAGCCTCAGAATGCTATCGAGCTGGAACTTTCATACAGCGTTGCCTGGCCAAAGGATAAAAGACTGTCAGAGAGGACGGTAAGATAAACAGCATAAATACAGATACTATTGGAGCTATATGGAGACATGTAGCTCTCTTTTTTGCCAAATCATCGAATGGATACTTATTTTTTCCCCGTAAGATAATAAACTGCCAGTGCGGTCCTGTGGGACAAGTCTTCTTTAGAGAGAATGTTGGTAATGTAATTCTTGACCGTTCCTTCTGAGATATACAGTTTTTCTGCTATCTGCTTGTTTGACAGTCCTTCGGCTACCGCTTTTATGATATCAAGTTCCCTATCGGTATAGTCTGATGCATCGAATCCGTCTGCAAGATTACGTACCAGCTTTGAAGAATCCGCCTGATCGTTTGCATCAGCTGCTTTTTCACCGGAAACAGTGAGTTTTGTCAGAGCATCAAGTATGTTTTCGTCCATTACCCCTGTTCCGTTATATACGGATTTTATCATTTGTTTTAAGTGTTCGGGGGTATGGTTTTTTATAAGATACCCCTTTGCCCCGTTTTTCAGCGCTCTCTTTACCAGGTCGTCATCATCAAAGGTGGTCAGTATCAGTACTTTGCCCAGATCGTGTTCTACTATATATTTTGTTGCATCTATACCGTCCATTTCCGGCATCTGAATGTCCATCAGAAAAACATCAGGCTTCTGTTTTTCTGCCAGTTCTATCGCTTCACGGCCATTCGATGCGGTTCCGATAACCTCAAAATCATCATCCACATCGAGGATGATCTTCATTCCGTCACGTACAAAATCACTGTCATCAGCTATTATTACTTTGATTTTATCCATACTCTTCTCCTCTAAATCATAACGGCAACAGCATCTTTACCGTAAATCCGGTCATGGTTTCAAAATCAAGTGTTCCGTTCACGCTGCGGACACGTCTTCTCATTCCGGAAATCCCCATACCGTCCTTTACTTCCATACATCCTTTTCCGTCATCTATTATGGTACATTTTACGATTTTGTTCATCACAAAAATTTTTATCCGAATATTTTTACAACATGCATACTTCATAGAGTTTGAAACAGCCTCAAAGGCATTGTCCAGTATAATCTCCCATATATTATCAGAAATCAGAGAGATATCCCCCTCAGTTTCAAGGTTGGTTTCAACCCCTTTACTGTTACAGTCTTCACAAAGTTTATATATCTGGAGAAGTGCAAGATCCTTTCTCTCCGGACGTTCTTTACGAAGAATGGCTCTTATCTCATCCATTCCGGATCTGAGTTGATCTATGACAGCCTGCGTCATCAGTTTTGATTTTTCGGGATCTTTATCCATCAGTACCTTTATCGCTTCCAACTGGTATATGGAGCCGTTTATATTATGTCCCAGTTTATCGTGAAGTGCCTGAGCCAGGTTTGATCTTTCCTCAAGTATCTGATTGCTCGCTGCCAGCATGCTCTTTTTCATTTTTTCTTTATTTGTTTGTTCCCTTATTTCTATATCCTTTTTAAGTTCCTGTTCGAGAACGGTTTCCTCTATAATCTGCCTCCGGTACGATGACACCACAAATTCCTGTTGGATATAACAGCCTGTCATCATGGCCAGTATCAGGAACTGCTCAAGAAATCCTATCGAACCCGGAATAAAAGCCAGAATAAGCGGTATAAAAAAGCAGAAAACCGGCACCTTAAAAAACATAAGCGCTTCATAAATAAGATAGTATCCGAAAAGTATAAAACTTTTTCCGGCTACCGCTATCATAATACAGAATATGATTCCTGCCGCCAGAAGTGAAACGATGCCGATGATTGTTTTAGATCTTACGGTTTTTGCATTATCATTTTCAGGGGATTTTTCATTTGTTACCAAAAGTGCCATTGCCCCGATATAAAACGCGACAAGCAGGAGCACCGCGACCGATACTCCTGTTGTCCTAACATCTGTTTTCAGATATCCGCTTATCCCAAAACTCAGCATCAGAATAATCCGGACTATCATAAAGTAATTTCTTTTTAATTGCTCCCCCATGAGTCAACCCTTTTTACCCTAAGGCACATACTTCCGATACTGGCTATTATGACTAAATATGCTACTGTAATACATAATAACATGAGAGGGGCCGTTTTGTCACCTATTATTATTGATTCGGTGCCATCCATAAACCATTTATGAGGCATAACATAAGATAAGGTCTTTATTACGTCACTTGTATGATCAAGCGGAAAGTACAAACCGCTAAGTAGTGCCGACATACTCCATAATGTAAATGCTGCCACATTCGAACTCATTACATCTCCGATAAGAACTCCCAGCATAAGAGAGAGGGTACTGAATATCAGGCCCATAAGTGTTATAACCAGCAGAAAACTCGGAACGCTCATTCCCATTCCTTCGACATCCAGGAACAGGGTACATATTCCCATTACTCCCGTAAGCATGAATGTAACTATCACCGAAGTTACAACTTTTGAAAAGAAATATTCCAGCATGCCCATATTTGCCAGCTTGAATCTGGTAAACACACAGTCTTTCTGCTCATTGATACATATATGTGCTATAAATATTCCACCGAAGACATATCCCAGTGTGAGAATCGCAAGCGCGTATCCCATTCTGGTTTTCTGATTTGTCTGTTTTAGGTCAAGGGTGTTTTTGTTCTCGAAAGATACGGACACTGTCTTCTTTTCAGGAATGAGTTTATCAATGCTTAACAGAGCCTTGGCCGCCTCCTGCTCATTTCCGGGATATACTTTTGCTGCTTTTTCAATCTTTGAAAGTATGGTATTAATCTCGTTCTCCAGGACTTCGATTCTGCTGTCATCAGAAAGCTTATATATATCAAGCGCTGTACTGCCTGGTGTGCCGACTTTTTCTGCAAACCCGGGCCGTATGAACATAGCTGCACCCATTCTGTCATTAAATCCGTCTTCTTCAAGTCTTTCCTTGACAAACTCATCAAAGTCGTTTTTTTCGGTATCTGAAAGGGTTACTCTGCATACCTTGAAAAGGCCGCTTTCAGATATCTTATTCAGCATATATTCCGACAGTTCGTCCTTTGATCCGTCATAAACCTTTATAACGCATTTTCCATTGCTGCTAAAATATGCTACTACATGATCTATATCATCAAGCTCTGTGATAGTTTCCTCATTATTACTTAAATAAGACAGATTATCGTTTTTTGTTGACAGGATCAATGTTGTAAAAAAAGGAGTTATCAGAAGGAAAAACCAGAAGCCCTTCATCCTGAATAAGATTTTTAACGTTGACTTTACCAAAGCGCTCATGATTTTTTACCCCTCCTTCTTAAAGTGCTTACCAAAACTGCTATACCTGAGCATAAAACCGTCATACCTCCTGATACTGCAATACTTTTTATCACATAATCAGTACTGCCCATACATGAAAGCTCTATCAGAGCTCTGTTTTCGTAGTAGATAGGTGAGAGGGATTTCAAAACCTGAGAGACTTGTGAGAACATATACGTTTCAAAACTTCCTCCCACAAAACCCCATGACCATACCACCATAAACACTACTATTACTGTCACTACCATGTTGTCACACAGAGAATACACCATTAGTCCCAGCGCTGTAGCGGCCATTATCCCCAATATGATGATAAGGATTGACAGAAATGCATTTCCCCAGTTAACTCCAAATAATACAACCGATGCGACCCCGTATAATGAAAGTCCTGCACATGTCACGGCTGCCAAAGGAACAAATTTGGAAAGATATGCCTTAAGCTCCGATATTCCCGACATCATCTCTCTTTTTCCTATGCCGTATTTTTTCTCTGCGGTAAAAAGTCCTGCTCCACAAACTATACAGCACCATCCAAAATATACAAGATATATAATACCGTAATAATCTGTAGAATCTATCGCAGGCATGAAATCTCCGGTCAGGACCTGTATTTTTTTTACACCTGTTTCTCCGACGCCTTCTTTTGTATCCGCAGTCTGCTGTGAATCTTGCATCATCTGCCCCGAAACTGCCATGGACATGTTCTCATAATAAGCATGAAGGATATATTCCAAAAGCTGGTTTTCCGCCTCTGCGTCATCAGTTTTGTATACTGTATAACTATCTTTTTCGAAATCCACAAAACCTGCAAGCTTATCTTCCTCTAAAGCATCTTTTGATTCCGTATTTTTATATTCTACAAATGAGATCCCCTGCTCTTCGGCGATAGTCCTTAACCCGTCAATAACTATCGTCTGAGTCTCCTTGCTGCTATAACTGTATCCAACCTTAAAGTTGCCGGTTCCCTGATACTTCTCCATTATGGCAGAAAAAGCACTTATAAGAACTGCACTTACCACTATCGGAGCTAGCGTCAGGATAAGAATGTTCGTGGCACTTCTGAACATTATTTTGAAATTGTTTTTAATCAAGTATCTAATCATCTTAATAATCCCTCAGTGTCTTTCCGGTGAGTGTCAGGAACACTTCTTCAAGAGATATTTTAGAAGTGTCTTCAACTACCATTTTCTTAAGTTCCTCTACGGTTCCTGTTGCTATGATCTTGCCGTTATCCATGATGGCTATCCTGGTACAGATGGCTTCTACTTCCTCCATGTAATGGCTGGTGTAGATTACTGTAGCCCCGTTTCTGTTCGATTCTTTGATTTTTTCTATTATAAAGTTCCTGGACTGGGCATCGATGCCGACTGTGGGCTCGTCAAATATCAGAAGGTTTGGATGATGTCCTATGGCACATGCTATGTTCAGTCTTCTCTTCATACCGCCCGAAAATGTTCTGGCGTAATCATTTCTTTTTTCGGTAAGACCTACGTATTCGAGTGATTCATCTATTCTTTTCTTTAATTCCTGTCCCTTTATCCCGTACAGTGATGTAAACAGTTCTACATTTTCCCATGCCTTGAGCCTCCCGTGAATAGCCAGATCCTGAGGTATATATCCGAGCTTGGAATGAAGTTCTTTTCTGTTTTTCTTAAAATCTTTTCCCATAAACTCCACGGTTCCCAAAGTGGGCTTTATGATATCGCAGATCATATTCATTGTGGTGCTCTTACCTGCGCCGTTAGGTCCTAAGAGACCGAACACCTCACCTTCCTCGATTTCGAGATTCAGGTTATCTACCACTACCTTGCTGCCATACTTTTTTGTTAAATCTTTTGTCCTTAAAATCGTACTCATTGTTTTTTCTCGCTTTCTCGCTTTCTATTTTCTGTGTTTATAATTACTGCATTGTTCGTCGACACACATTATAAACTCCGGATTTTTATTTTTGTAGTGAAAAAAGACACAAACATACATGACTTTAGTCACGATAAAAAAACTTGTTTGTCCAACTTGAACAAACAAGTTTTTTGTATTATAATACTTCTCAGGTAAGGAGTTTACAGGCAGAATGTACGGTTCTTCTGAAGAAAAACGGAGCGTCCCCGCTGTCACGTGTCAAAAAAGGTCAAAAAAATCTACAAAAAATGGAACCTGACCGATTTTATCATCGTCTAATCTTTGAAATGCTTATTTATTCGCGTTTTAATGGCAAAAAATAAAACCATTCAACTTACAGGAGGTATGTATGAAAGCAAGATTTTTGGCAGCATTTATGGCAATTGTACTTGCATTTTCAACATTTACAGGATTTGTTCCGGTAGAGGCTGAAAATGCACTTACTGAGGAGAAGATGAAGGAAGTCCTGATCGAGGTCAAAGGAAAACTCGATATCCCGGACGAATTCACAGAGTTTGATTACAGCTATAATGAGCGTACAGGAAACGGACGTTTCTATTTTAACTGGGGCACTGAGGACGGTACTGAAAGCATCAGTGTAAATGCGGACGGTGATGCAAGGATCTGGA
>JAEEKN010000092.1 GCA_016282435.1 Lachnospiraceae bacterium
TGTATCTCTCGGGAATGGACTCTGCAGGGATGATGATGCCCATATTTTCAGGGTCTTCTACTCCGGGCTGTACATAGGCTCCGAACTTGGCATTGGTGACTACCACCGAACCGAATCCTAAGGCTATATCACCTTTAAGTTCGCCAAGATACATTTTTCTTCCTAGCTTTATGACCGTAGACCATGTGATCCCGTCTTCTCCGAAATTCAGCTGGAATTCCGAGTTGAAGTCGGCAGGTCCTTTTTCTGCGCGGTTACTCTCGCCCGCATCGTTTGAGTATCCTATCTCGTTGTATGCGACTTCGGTCAGCCCGTATTTGTACTGTGCCTTGCTGGTAGTGAGTTCAAACAGTATAGGGGTGTCCAGAAGTCCGGTAACTTTATCCGAGAACGATGCCTTCACCAGGCTTTCTATTTTCTCATTTATATCATCACCGTTATACTCTGCGAGTGTCGCCGTATCTATCAGCCTGAACAGCCCCGGCATGGATCCGAATCCGCTGTAATCAGTGATCACTGCCAGTTCATTGCCGCTTACGGTGCACATGAAAGGACAGAGTTTTTCAGGATTCTCGGCGAGGCTGTAATCTATCCTTTCCACTATACGCCTGTCACCTTTTTCCAGGATGACGACTTTACTGAAGTCCTTTTCATCGACATAGTACTCGTTTTTATAACATATCTTAAAATCACCTTTTGAAAACACCAGGTATTCCAGACCGTCTATCTTGTCTATCCTGCATGAGAATCCGTCCTTCAGCTTTCCTGCGAAGGCTGACACTACATCCTGCAGGTTTTCGGCATATTTACCGGTAACGGGTGCAGGGGTCACTGCCTGGGTGACTTCGGGATTTTTGTCCGCACTGTCCGATGTAGCCTGAGCCAGCTTTTCCTCATAGTCAGATTTTAACTTTCCGTATACTATGAACAGCGATACCACTACTGCTATAATAGCCAGGAACTCTATGATGGCTATTCCGATCCAGATGCTTTTGTATCTGTTGGATTCCTTTGCTTCGGCACTGGCCACCGCTTCGGCTGCTTTTTCGTTTTCACTTTTTTTCAGGGCATCCGCGAGTTTGCCGGCTTCGGCTTTTTTCTCGTCCAGCTCCCTGTTTTTTTCTTCTATCTCTTTTAAGAGTACGCCGAGGTAATCCTTCGCCGCCTGAAGTTCGTCCTCCCGGACGCTCCTTCTTTCACGGTCTTCTTCGTAGGCTTCCATCAGCTCGTCCATACCGCTTTTTTTAGTTTCGTCCATTAATATCCTCCATTTTAAATGGTATATATATATATAATACACAATATTTGCCTTTCGGTCAATATTTACTTTTTTACTTTTTGTTCAAATTTTTTATAATTGTCAAAATATTAACACAATATAAAATCTTTTTTCTTGAAATTTATAAATATTTTATAATTTTCTACTTGACATTTCCTTTTTTATGATATATAATTCAGACATAAACAAAGAGGAACCAAATAAATACAAAATATTTATTCCTTCTTAAAGAATTATTTGATGGTTTGCCAATAACAAAACAAGTATTACGAAAGAGAGGTACGGTCCAATGAAAACCTAGGCTCAATTTCAAAACAAAATCTAAGAAACGGAGGTACGGTCCAAAGGAGACAGTAGCTTAACCTGAAAACAAATATTAAAGAAACGAGGTACGGTCCAAAGGACAATTTAGACTAATTCCAAAAACAAATACTAAAGAAACGAGGTACGGTCCGAAGGGCAATTAAGACAAATTCCAAAACTATAATTAAAGAATTGAGGTACGGTCCAATGGGAACATAATTCTTAACTCATCCAAATAAAAACAGGAGGTACGGTCCGATGGGATCATAAGTAAAATATTTATACCGGCACGGGAGTCGGTCTGGACCGGATGCGATATATCCACAGGATAGGATATCCGGGAATTATTCAAAAATACGCGTCGGGCGTAATGAATATAGATTTTTATATAGATATTCTTGATATACACTTTCTAGTTATTATTTGAAGTGTAAGTTAAGGGAACTGATGCGATAGAATCGCATCAAAAGAGGAGGTTAAATAGAAAATAAATGTTTAGTGAGACAGTAAAGTAGGGCATCGGATGCATGAAGCTTATCCGGTGCCCTATTTTGTTGGGGGTTATTTCAAGAATCCGTTTACTATCATTTCTTCAGCTTCGCTCTCGGTAAGACCCAGGGACATCAGCTTTATTATCTGCTCTCCTGCTATCTTTCCTATGGCTGCTTCGTGTATCAGCGATGCATCAACACAGTTTGCCTCCACTTCGGGTATGGCCGCTACTTTTCCGTTGTCCATGATAATGGCATCACATTCGGAATGTCCGGCGCATTTACTGTTACCCCTGATGTTTGACTTAAAGAGCTGGGTGGAGTTTTCTCTGGCCACGGAACGCGATATTACATTCGTGCTCGATCCTTCTCCGTTCAGGTCTACGGTAAAATCCGTCTCGGCATGCTGCTTGCCGTGTGTCATGATTTTTTCTTTGATGATAAGCGTGGCGTCATCTGCCAGATCTGCTTTGGTGGTACGGATGGTGGAATCAACTCCTTTTATCTGGACTGTTTCCATCTCAAGGTAGCTGCCCGCTTCCATATGTACTATGGTCTGAGGATTCAGGACTATCTCACCGTTTCCGTCGCCTTCTCCGTAGTGTTTTTCCACATATCTGACTTTTGAATTCTCTCCTACGAAAAATGTATGTATACCGTCATGCTCAGACTTCTGTGTTCCGCAGTTATGTATTCCGCAGCCCGCAATAATAGTGACGTCGCAGTTTTTCCCTATAAAGAAGTCGTTGTATACCGATTCCGTGAGTCCTGTCTCGCTGATGATAACAGGTATATGTACGCTTTCTTTTTTTGTTCCGTCCGCAATATGTATATCTATTCCAGGCTTATCCTGTTTTGTAACAATCTCTATGTGCTCGGTCGAACGCCTACCAGCACCCTCTCCGTTCGCTCTGATGTTGTAAGCTCCGGTAGGTATCTCATGCAAGCCGGCTATCTCCGCCAATAAATTTTCCTGTATTTTATCCATTTTCTTCCTCTTATCCCGGTCAATCACTAGAATTTCTTGTGACCGACTTTTTATTTGAATTTACACTTGAATGTGGAGCCCGTAAAGTACGGCATGACTTCTTCTTTAGTTCCGTGCTTTTCTACCTGCCCGTTTGCTATCAGTATCAGTTCATCTGCTATATTGATGATCCTCTCCTGATGCGAAATGATGACTATGGACCCGTTTGTTTTTTTCTTCAGGTCTTCAAAGACATTTATGAGGTTCGTAAAACTCCATAAATCGATACCGGCTTCAGGCTCATCAAATATGGTAAGTTTTGTTTTTCTGGCTATGGTGACAGCTATCTCTATACGTTTGAGCTCGCCGCCTGAGAGGCTCGCATTTATCTCTCTGTTCAGGTAATCATGCGCGCATAGTCCTACTTCCGATAAATAGTCGCAGGCCGATGCTTTGGGCTCCTGTCCCGCTGCCAGAGTCAACAGGTCTTTTACGGTAAGTCCCTTGAAACGAACGGGCTGCTGAAATGCAAACCCGATGCCAAGCTTTGCCCTGTCCGTAATCGACATATCGGTGATATCGGTTCCGTCGTATATTATACGTCCGGAAGTAGGCTTGTATATTCCGGCTATAATCTTTGCCAGAGAGGATTTTCCTCCTCCGTTCGGTCCTGTGATGACAAAAAATTTATTGTCTTCCAGCTTCATCGAGACGTCTTTTAATATTTCTTTGTTTTTTCCTTCGTCGTCTACGTTATAACAAATATTTTGTAATTCCAGCATAATTACTACTTACTCCTAATATCTTTTTTCTGCTTCCGTCTCGCAGTACAGGCATCTGTACGTACGTTTTTCGGGGTTTGTGAGTTTGAAAATATGTGGAAGTTCCTGTTCGGTGGAAGTAATACATCTGGGATTTTTGCATTTTATGATATTCTTCACCATCTTCGGAAGCTCGATGTGTTTTTTCTGCACTCTTTCATTGTTCTTTATGATGTTTACGGTGATGTTCGGATCTATGAATCCCAGAATATCGAGATCCACATCCAGAACTTCATCTACTTTTATAATGTCCTTTTTGCCCATCTTACGGCTGGTGACATTTTTTATAAGGGCTACGGAGCTCTCAAGTTCTCCGAGATGCAGGGCGTTATACAGATCCATGCCCTTGCCTGCTTCTATATGATCTATTACCAGACCGTTTGTGATTCCATCTATGTTCATCAGGATACCATCCTTTCTGTGTGATTAAACTTTTTGATCAGCAAATCAATTCTTGTTTCCCTTATGATATACCCAGCAGTTTCAGAATCAGTGCCATTCTGATAAATTTGCCGTTCTTTACCTGCTTGAAGTATGCAGCTCTCGGGTCATCATCCACTGCTACCGATATCTCATTTACACGGGGAAGCGGGTGAAGTATGCTCAAATCTTCTTTTGCTCCGACAAGTTTTTCGGGGGTTAAGATGTAGCTGTCTTTCAGTCTGATATAATCCTCTTCATTGAAGAAACGTTCTCTCTGTACTCTCGTCATGTAAAGGATATCAAGTGAAGGCATAGCTTTTACCAGATCCTTGGTCTCCTCATATTCTATTCCGAGTCTGTCGAGCGTCTCCTGTTTTACGTAATCTGGGAGTTTCAGTTCATCGGGTGATATCAGCACGAACTTTATGCCCTTGTATCTGGACATAGCTTCTATCAGTGAGTGAACCGTTCTTCCGAATTTGAGGTCGCCGCATAAACCTATGGTCATGTCGGTGAGCCTTCCTTTTTCTGTTTTTATGGTGAGAAGGTCGGTGAGTGTCTGTGTCGGGTGGTTATGTCCGCCGTCACCTGCGTTGATAATCGGTACTCCCGCATGCATGGATGCTACGAGAGGTGCTCCTTCCTTCGGATGGCGCATGGCGATAATATCCACATAACATCCTACGGTTCTCACTGTATCGGCTACGCTTTCTCCTTTGGCTGCGGAACTTGCCTGTGCCTCTGAGAATCCCATCACTCTTCCGCCCAGGTCTATCATGGCTGCTTCGAAGGACAGTCTGGTACGTGTCGAAGGTTCAAAAAAGAGTGTTGCCAGTTTTTTATATTTACATTTTTCATGATAATCATCAGGATGTGCTATGATATCCTGTGCTTTTTCTATCAGTTCGTCGATTTCTCCGGTTGTCAGATCTGTGATACTGAGTAGATTGTTCATTGGTGTCTCCTTCCGGTGTTTTTGTATATATAATAACACGGATTGCTCCGTTGCAAGCAACTCTCGCAATCCTCAAAACACCTCGAATCTCGCGCCTTCCTGTGGAAATCGCTTCTTCTCGGTGTTTTTGGCGTAAAAAAGTCTTAAAGCCTTTTTCAAGCAAGCTTGAACGGCTTTTTTGACTTTTTCCCTTGTTATTAGACAAATTCCTCAACACATCTCTTGTATGCTGCTACGGGGTCTTCTGCCTGGGTGATGGGACGGCCCACTACTATATAGTCGGATCCGATTTCCTTTGCCTGTGCAGGTGTCATGATACGTCTCTGATCGTCCTTGGCACTGTCGGCAAATCTCACTCCGGGTGTGACGGTGATAAAGTTCTTTCCACATCTTTCCTTTACTATAGCTGCCTCAAGGGGTGAGCATACTACTCCGTCAAGGCCTGCGTCTTTTGCGTTTTCAGCATAGTGCATAACTGTCTCGGGAAGTGTGGCATTTATCAAAAGTTCATCTCTCATTCTCTGTTCATCTGTAGATGTAAGCTGGGTAACCGCTATAAGAAGAGGTCTCGTTCCGTCGGGTCTTGTAAGACCTTCAAGTGCTGCTTCCATCATGGCTTTTGTTCCTGCTGCATGAAGGTTTGTCATATCGACATCAAGTTTTGAAAGTACCGCCATTGTCTTTTTTACGGTGTTGGGAATATCATGAAGCTTCAGATCCAGGAATATCTTGTGTCCCCTGGCCTTAATCTGTCTTACCATGTCCGGACCTGCTGCATAGTAAAGCTCCATTCCTATCTTTACAAACGGCTTTACGTCCGTGAATTTGTCCAGAAACGCCAAGGTTTCCTCTGCGCTTGCGAAATCGCATGCAATGATTACATCTCTCTTCTGATCCATTGTTTTCTCCTCCATGCATTTTGTTTTTTATTTGTGTGCCCGTCCTATGATGTCAGCCAGCTTTTCAATATGCAGCTTCTCACACAGTACGGGAAGTTCCTCTATAATCTTCGGACATACATAAGGGTCTACCAGATTGGCGGCTCCGACCTGTACGGCCGATGCTCCCGCCATCATCATCTCTATCACATCTTCGGCTGTTGATACTCCTCCCATGCCGATGATGGGAATCTTCACTGCTTCATAGACCTGATATACCATTCTGACAGCTACCGGGAATATGGCAGGTCCTGAAAATCCGCCCATCTTGTTGGCTATCACGGGCTTGCCGCGCTTGATGTCTATTCTCATTCCGAGAAGTGTGTTTATCAGGCTGATTCCGTCCGCTCCTGCTGCCTCACATGCTTTTGCTATGTCTGTGATGCTGGCCACATTCGGGCTCAGCTTCATGTATATGGGCTTATCGGTCACGGATTTTACCGCTGCTGTTACCTCTGCTGCCGCATCGGGGCTTGTTCCGAATGCCATACCGCCGGCATGTACGTTCGGGCAGCTGATATTTACTTCTATTATCTCCACCTGCTCTTCTTTATTTATCTTCTCACAACAGTATTTGTATTCATCCACCGAGAATCCGCTGATATTTGCGATGATGGGTTTGTGGAAAATTTTTCTTAAAGCGGGAAGCTCTTCGCTTATAACCTTTTCTATTCCGGGATTTGCAAGACCCACAGAATTTATCATGCCTTCCCTGCACTCTGCGATACGGGGTGTGGGATTACCGAACCTTGCCTCCTTTGTCGTTCCCTTGAATGAGAATGAACCAAGGATATTTATATCATACAGGCTGCTGAATTCTGCTCCGAACCCGAAGGTTCCGCTCGCCGGTATTATGGGATTGTCAAGTTTTACACCACTTAAGTTTGTAGTTATATCAGTCATATCTGCTCCTTTTTCGTCTATAACAGAACCGTGACCTGCATCAGATTATTACATCCGTACTCTTAAATATCGGACCGTCTTTGCAGACCTTTTTAAATCCGCTGTTTGTTTTTATCGAACAGCCCACGCAGGCTCCGAAACCGCATCCCATTCTTTCCTCAAAGCTCAGCTGTCCGGGGATTTTATCTCCGTAAAATCCGAACAGTGCTTTAAGCATGGGAATAGGACCGCATGCACAGTAATCAGTGATACCGTCGATTTCCTTTAAGCAGTCGGTAACAAATCCTTTTGTTCCCTCGCTTCCGTCCACTGTTGCCACATATACTCCACCGAACAGGTCTTTATGGGAAGCTCCCAGTTTTTCGAATTCGTCCTTATAGAAAACATCCGATGCAGAGTTAAATCCGAGTACTACGCTGACTTTTTTGCCCGCAGCAAACAGTGCTTTTGCGAGCCCGTACATGGGGGGTGTTCCTACACCTCCTCCTACGAGGAGTACGTGTCCGCCACAGGAGTCCACATCGAATCCGTTCCCCAGACCCATAAGGCTCATGATGGCAGTGTCTGCCCCCAAAGTGCTTAAGTAATCCGTTCCGTGTCCCACTACTTTGTATATGATGGTAAGGCCTTTTTCATCGTAATCACAGATCGATATGGGTCTTCTGAGATAGAATCCCGGAAGTTTGATATTTATAAACTGGCCCGGCGCGGTAATGAGCGAAGTATCTCCCTGCAGTTTCATCTCATATACTCCGTCGGCTATTTTTTTATTCGATAAAATCTTCAGTTCCTGATCGAGTTCTTTTTTTATGCTGTTCAATTCTGTATCCATCCTTCTATGCTTTTTTACGATCCTTCAACTGCTTCCCAGACACCGTATTCCGTCAAAAAGATTCCGATCCAGGATATTCTTTGTTTAGAATACAGGTTTACCGTCCACATATGTGGCTATGCATTTTCCGGAAACTTTTCTTCCTTCAAACGGTGAGAACCTTCCTTTTGTGGCAAAAGTGTCAGGGTCTATCACATATTCTTCGTTTAAATCGTAGACCGTAAGATCCGCCGGAAGCCCCACTGCTATCCCATGCTCCACATCAAACCTTTTGGCGGGTGCCATACTCATTATATCTACGAGTTTCTCCAGTGTGATCTCACCGGTTTTTACAAGTCCCGTGTAAAGTACCGGGAAAGCTGTCTCCAGGCCTACCACACCCATCGGGCCGTCAAAGCCTTTTGATTTCTCTTCGAATGAATGGGGTGCATGGTCCGTAGCTATCATGTCCAGTGTTCCGTCTTTGAGTCCCTCCAGAAGCGCTTTTCTGTCGTTGCAGCTTCTGATGGGCGGATTCATCTTGAACCTTCCGAGACCGTACTTTGTTCCTTTTGAATCTATCGGCAAATGCCCTTCACCGGTGCAGCCGGCGCTTTTTTCCTTTAGTACTTCTCCCAGAATGTCCTCATCACATAAAAGCAGATAATGCGGTCCTGTCTCGCAGGTCACATCTACGCCCTCTTTTTTAGCCTGTCTGATAAGTTCTATGCTCTCGGCAGTGGATACATGGCATACATGATATCTGCAGCCCGTCTCTTTTGCCAGTGCTATATCCCTTTCCACCATCTTCCATTCGCTCTCGGACGATATTCCCTGATATCCCAATTCCTTTGCGAGGACGCCGTCGTGAACGTTTTTCCCCCCGATGAGAGACTTTATCTCGCAGTGAGCAGATATGATGCCGTCGATAGCCGCCACTCTTACCATGGCTTCTCGCATGAAGTCGTCATTCTCCACTCCGGTTCCGTCATCCGAAAACCCTGCCAGACGTACTTTGGCGTGTTTCGGATCAAAATCCTCCGTCTCACCGTCATTTATGATTTCAAAGTACTCTGCGATCTCTTCGAAGTCGACCAGCTCTGTACCTTTTTCTCCTTTGGTTATGGACGCATAAGGATATACCTTGACCACAGCCTTCTCATGTATCGCCTTCAGCTCTTCGTTCATGTTCTCTATGCTGTCGGGTACGGGCTTTAAATTCGGCATGGTGAACACATGGGTGTATCCTCCTTTTGCCGCTGCCATAGATCCTGTACCTATATCCTCTTTATACAAAAATCCCGGCTCACGAAAATGCACATGCACATCTACGAAACCGGGAAATATATACTTATCTGTGTAATCAATAATAGAAACACTGAGGTCATCCGACTTAACCGATAAAGAATCCGACAAAGAAACAATTACACCATCTTCTATAAGAACATTCGTCTTACAGAAACTACCATTCACATAAACATTGGCTCCTGAAAGTAAAGTCTTCATTATCCAAACCTCCTTCCATGTATGTTAACACAAAGCGGTCTGAGTTGTCAATTGAAATATTTTTAAAAGTTATAAAAAAAAGCTTGACAAATCATAAACAACATAATATAATGGCTTCTGTTGACGCACACGGGATCTTAGCTCAGCTGGGAGAGCATCTGCCTTACAAGCAGAGGGTCACAGGTTCGAGCCCTGTAGGTCCCATTTGTAACACCAACATTGTGGCGGGATAGCTCAGTTGGCTAGAGCATGCGGTTCATACCCGCAGTGTCGAGGGTTCGAATCCCCCTCTCGCTACTAAAAAATAAGTCGGATAATATCCGACTTATTTTTTTATCCTACTACTTTGGCAATCATAGCTTCATAGTCCGCTTTTACTTTCAAGAAAGTCTCCTGATCTCCGTTCTCCGAATCGGGATGGAATACTTTGCACAGATCCCTGTATCTCTTCTTAATCTCTTCTTCGGTCTTGCATCCGTTGAAGAATCCGGTGTTCTGTTCTTCTTCATGCGATGCACGGTTCCTCTGCGTATCTTCCGCTGCACCTGCTCCGTCAAATCCTTCAGCACCTTCGCCTGATTCACCCATCTCGTAACCGTTCAAAATCTTATCTCTCAGGACAAATATCTCGGTCTTTATCTCAGTAAGTCTTTTTAGTATCGGGCCACTGGCTGCTCCATTATAGCTGTACTTTATCCTGGTAGCCTCATCGTAATAGGCTCTCAGCTGCTTCATATCGGCATCTTTTATTTTCAGAGTTTTATAATTCGAACTCAGGTATGCCATGCAGGAATCAATCTTCTCCAGCTGGGCATGTATACGTGATGATATTTCTGCACGGATACGCTCTTTTTCAGCCTCTTTTCTGTGCATGCTGCGCTCTTTTTTGTCATGGCGGTAATCAAAAGTCGAATCCACCACTATATACAGGGCAAATATCAGGATTGCAATAATAAGAGAAGCTATAAAAGTACTTCTGGTATACTCCATTCCCGAAAACATCAGCTTCCCGGAATAGTTGAACTCCGGATTCTTCACAAAATCAAACAGATTCTGTATAAACTCGTTGAACGAAAGCGTGTTTATGATCCTGTCATTATTTGACGACAATGCCACAAGACAGCTGCCAGTTATCACAAATGCAGCAGGTATGGTAAGGAGCCCTGCTATAATCCTCGATACGATGTTGCCGGGTTCCGTATGATTGCCGCCGTAGATAGTAGCCAGATGGATTCCCAGAACGATACACGATGAAACTGTCAGATATATCGATGCTGCCCATCCCGGAAGGCCGCCGCAGAAATTCAGCAGCATTATCGATATCATAAGATGGGATACCGAACCAAGGCTGATGAGTAGTCCGTTTCTCAGTTTAACGAATCTGGATATCTCAAATACGATAAGGATGATGGCTACGGTCATAAGAAGCAGATTGAACCATTTATTCTCGAAAACCGAAGGGTAATAGATGTCATACTTCTTATAGCTTGTGGCTACTACGAACCATACAAAATTTATGAAAATAGCTTTTACGTACAGAGCCACTTTGATGTAGTCCGAGAACAGCATCAGAGCTCCATACAGCAGAAGCATAAAAATCATTATAATTACTGCAATGACTGCATAAACCATGTCTATATAAACCTTTCAAATTCTTTGTTACAGTTAATACTACCTCGAAAATGTATTCTACATTTCCTCGGTAACAAAACGGATGCTCTGCATCCCATTTCAGTCGTACCTTAAATCCCGACTGAAACATTATACCTCTTTTTTTAGATAATTACAAGTACAAGTTATTCATCTCGCTCAGGAGCTCCTTCGTCTTCCTTACAGCTGACTCCGGTCCTATGATCTTCACCTTGTCTCCCAGAGAAAATATCCAGCCTATAAACTGTGGATTCAGGTTCACCTCGAACCTGACAAGCGACCTGTTTTCCGACTGAGGCAGGACCGTCACTTCGTCCCTCCCGAATCTGTCGAGGAATATACCTATTTTACCGTTGTCTATCTCGAGCGTTACTGTTCTGTCCTCGCCCTCATACATACTGATGTTTTTTCTGGTATAATCAGCGAGGTTAAAGCTTTTAAATAGGGCTTCTCCCTCCCTCTTCTCCTCAGTAAGGCTTATATCGGCCATCTTATCCACACGATAGTGCTTGATGATGCCCGCATCACTGTCAAATCCTATCATGTAGTAATTTTCATTGCTCCACGCCAGTGCCCACGGGCTGATATTGTACAGCTTTCCGTCTTTTTTTAGTTCCATTTCTTTTTTTATATTCCAAAACCCGTACCTAAAGCTGATCTTCCTGTTGTTTCCGATAGCCGTATGAATCACATCTATCGTCTTTACAACGCTCTCGTTCATGGTCTTGATGCGTCCTAATACGTAGACCTGACGCTGAAGCGTCGATGCTTCGTAACTGCTGCATAATTTTTCCAGCTTCTTTATCAGTTCACCCGATTTGTTTTTGCTGACGAATTTTGAGGACTGGATGGCATCCACCAGAAGTTTCAGTTCCGCCAGTTCAAATTCCCTCTCCTGCACATGATAGAATGTCCCGTTCTGTGTTTTTTTTGATGTAATCTTAAGTCCTGTTTCTTCGAGCAGGCTGATGTCGGAATATACTGTTTTTCTCTCGGCATTTATCCCGTATCCGGCTAAAGCCTCTATAATCTCAGGAACGGTTATCCCGTGTTCTGAATCCGTTTTCTCCAGTAATATTTTTCTCAGATAAAACAGCTTAAGTTTCTGGTTTTCACTGCGTGCCATAAGGTTTTGTCTCCTTATAAGTTAAAATACAAAAAAGTTACCATCCACGGTCCGGCTAAACATACTCACAGCAAAGCCGCAGTCACGGCCTTGCTATTCGTGTGTTTGGCTTTTATAAGCCGTGAATAGTAACTCTGTCACATGTCTTCATATGCAACTACCAGGTCTACATCGTTCTGCTTTGCGAACTTCAGGGCTTTGTCGGCAAGGTTTACAGATACATGGTAATCGCCGCCCTTATATATAGTGCAGCCGACGGATATCTTGAACTTGCATGCCCCGTCTTTTTTGTTTTCGACCTGATGACGGATTCTCTCGCCTATCTCCTTGGTTCTCGCGAGTCCCTGGTTCGGTACTATTATCAGGAACTGCTCTCCACCCATACGGATGCAGACATCATCCCCTCGTGTGCAGACTTTTATGATATCGTACAGTTCTTTGATGATCTGATCCCCGACATCATGTCCGAAGCTCTCGTTTATCTTCTTGAACTCATTGATATCCGCAAGCAGGAATCCTGCATTTCTGCACTCGAGCTCATTTGATTCCTCATCGAGACACATCATCTTCAGCTTCGTACGGTTGAATGCACCGGTCAGCTGGTCATGCAGTGAAATATCTTCGAGCTTCATCCTCGTATTGTACTGCTCGGCAAATATATTTTCAAAAATAAACTCAAATGCACATACTGCTATCAGTTCGGCGCCATCAAGCGAGATCAGTGTGTCTATACCTGAGAATGAATTATACATCAAGGCAAGTATGATATCGCCTATCAGCAGAGCATGAAAAATGCAATGCTCGATCTTCGGTGATGCGATGCCCACTATCAGGAACATAACCTGGAGCACCAGAAAAGCTTCACGTAAATTCTGGACATTGTGAGTATATACAGAAGTCCAGATAACTGAAAGCATACAGGCATGGATCATAACATAAGAGAATGGAACCATAATTTTATATGATGATACATGCTTGAATACAACAAAATATACAATCAGCGGAACTATGATCAAAAATCTCGGTAAGAACGTATCCGATGAGAATCCCGATACACTGCTGCAGTCCGATACAAAGAACGTCATCTCGACCAAACAGGATATCACTATAACCCATAATACCAGGTTCTTAAAATGTTCGTACTTACTCTGATAAAAGTCATTCCGCTTTTCCTTTGGTATATTTACCGGTTTGAATATCATTACAAAACGCCCTCCGCGAATTGATATAAGAAAAGCAAGCCCCATTATGCGGGCAGACTATATTTTACTAAATAAATTTAAAATTTACAACCATTTTTTACAGAAATTTTAAGTTCTATAGTTTGACCTTTTGATAGAAATCGGTTATACTTTATGTGATAGTGTAAATACGGTATGAATTTTGGTTCTATTTAGGCATTTTCATCTATGTTGTCTGTAAATTACGGCTTTTGTGCCTAAAGTAGATAAGCTTTAAGAATGAATTACCTATCAGCAATACACTACACATGTAGAACAATTTATATATGTTTTGCTACACTACTCTTTAGAAATGTCTTCCGGATATTTATTTTAGTTAGAAATTTTACTAACACCTCAATGTAACCACTTTTAGAAACACATTTGTGAATCTATTATTGAAACACATTTAGGAAACCCTAGCAGTTAGGCATTATAGAATTCCTAGCAGTTACACATTTAGAAAATTTTTGCAGATATACAAAATACTGGTAATACAAGAACAAAAACATTTAGACAGGAGTCTGTTATGAATTATACAGCTATAACTAAACTGATAGATGAAAAATCCATCGCCTTAAACATTGAAGCAGGCATTACTCTCAATATAAGGGATGACGTATTCCGCCCCGGTACTGTCCGGGTACACCTTCCCGCACCTATAAACGCCGGGTGGCTCAAAGAAGGACAGCTCCTCGATTCCGACCCCATGTTCAGGATGGCATCCGTAGAGGACTATCCTCAGAGAAGTGTATATTATAATGAAAGACTTGAAGAAAACACTCCGTTTTCTGTAAAATACGCATTTACTTCCGAGCACCTGCTAGTGACACCGGATATCGATCTCATAAACTCTACGGATCAAAAACATTTCGATAAAGAGGCTATAGAACGGTTCAGCAGCTCTCATCACTGCGGATGTGAATCATATACCGCCCTTCCTGCAGAAAACGTAAGTATCACAGATGTTATCGAGGACAGGGGCATCCGCTTTTTACCGGAGTATTTCCAATATTTAAAGACAGTACTTTCAGTTTTCCCGGAACTAAAATTTTATGATACAGATTCTGCATCAGATATATGTTCTATATCCAATGACATAGTTTTAGACTCTGGCAAATCTTCTACATCTGAGGCTATACTTTCAACATCAAGCAACTCACTTCATGCCTCAGAAAATGTATGTCCACCCTATACTAGAGATTTAAATTCAATACGTGAATCTATATCAGCAAAAAGACTCACAGGATCCGTAGCTCATGCCATATACCGGTTCATAACCGAAAATTTCACCCACATGAACCGTCACGATCACAACCTGGCATTTGTATCCATGTGCAGGATGTGCGGCATCCCCGCAAGATGGCAGGGTGGCTGGGCCGTAACCCAAACCATCTCTTCAACACCAAACACCGCACAATTTACTGCCGATAACCACGACTGGGCCATGGTACATCTTCTCCCCTACGGATGGATATACATAGACTGTGCATTCGGTGCAGAAGCTTTGTCAGATAACTTGTCATATAAAGACATGAAACTCGCTGACTACTTCTTCGGGAACATCGACCCCTTCATGGTTCCTACCGCATCTGTACCCGAGGCCGATCTCTATCCCGCCAAAGATTACGAACGCGCCGATAAAACCTTCAATGTGTATGGCGAAGCCGAACTCGTCCCCGATAAAATGGGAAGTGAAGGTCATTTCGAAGGTTTTGGGCTAAAACAGGAAGACTTTTCCTCCAAAATATACCTGGCATAACTCTAGTCTTTTCACATATATTATTATCTCAAAAAAATAAAAGTGTCTGAAATGTATCATTTTTGATTGTTTTCAGACACTTTTAGGTCATTTTTATGGGTATAAATGTCTGAAAACATCATCAAACTAAGTTCGGCCGGAAGGCCGGTACGGGATAAAACCTTAAAGTGAGCGATAGATATGCTTCGGTCATATACATATCATAACGAGGCAAAAATCGATTATCCAAATCGATTTTTGAGCGCAACACAAAAGCCCCCGGCATCAGCCGGGGGCTCGATTGTAAGCGTCCGAAATTATGATATAGGATATGGCCGTTAGCATATCATCGCGACACGATCAGGGTTTTAGACCGTATCGGCATTCCGGCCGAACGTAAACTTACTCAAACTAACGCAAACTAGCTGCATTATGAAACCACTTATCCCTCTTTATCCAGATCCTCTTCCGCGATCCTGATATGAACTTCCTTAAGCTGCTTCTCTGTGACCTCACTTGGAGCACCGCACATCATATCCTGCGCCTTTCCGTTCATAGGGAAAGTGATAACCTCACGTATCGACTCCTCACCTGTCAGAAGCATGATCATTCTGTCAACTCCGGGAGCTGCACCTGCATGGGGCGGAGCACCGTAACAGAAAGCATTGTACATAGCGGGGAACTTCGACTTCACCTCTTCCTCGCCGAGACCTACGAGATTGAAAGCCTTCACCATGATCTCGGGATCGTGATTTCTCACAGCACCCGATGCCGACTCATAACCGTTTATAACCAGATCGTACTGGAACGCACTGATGGTCAGAGGATCTACCTCTCCCCTTTCAGCCTTCTCCAGAATCTCAAGTCCACCGTTAGGCATAGAGAAAGGATTGTGACAGAACTCCAGCTGTCCGGACTCCTCACCTATCTCATACATAGGGAAATCAACTATCCAGCATAACTGATACTGCTCCTTGTCCATATGATCGGGACAGAGAATACCGAGTTTCGAACGAAGAACACCTGCAGTCTTCTGTGCTGTCTCAAGCTTGTCAGCTGCAGCTATTCCCACAAAATCACCGGCTTTAAGACCCAGAGCCGATACCACTTTGTCCTTTACGGGCTGAACGAATTTAGCGATTCCGCCCACTATCTCGCCCTGCTCGTCGAGTCTGAACCAATATGTCTTCTGTGCTGTCTGAACTTCAACATCAGCCACAAGCTGGTCAATCTGTTT
This sequence comes from Lachnospiraceae bacterium, assembly GCA_016282435.1. Lineage (GTDB taxonomy): Bacteria > Bacillota > Clostridia > Lachnospirales > Lachnospiraceae > RUG11977. The sequence continues at coordinate 16,372 of JAEEKN010000092.1, forward strand.
TCTGGTAGCGGTAAATCCCGAAACAGCCACAGCCTTTATCTTTTTACCCTTAAAAGGATCGAACCCTATATCCTCAAGAACCGATGCATCCTGCAATTCAAGGTCTATACGAAGATCGGGCTTGTCTGTTCCGTACTTCTCCATAGCCTCACGGAAAGGAATCCTCTTGAAAGGAGCGGGTGAAACCCTGTTATATATACCGTATTCTTCAAACACGGGAACAACGACTTTTTCAAGAACACCCAGAACATCATCCTGAGTAGCAAAAGCCATCTCCATATCCAGCTGGTAAAACTCTCCGGGAGTTCTGTCTCCACGGGCATCTTCATCTCTGAAGCAGGGAGCTACCTGAAAATAACGGTCAAATCCTGAAGTCATGAGCAGCTGTTTGAACTGCTGGGGAGCCTGAGGAAGCGCATAGAACTTTCCGGGGAACTTACGCGAAGGAACGATATAATCCCTGGCACCTTCGGGTGATGAAGCGGTAAGGATGGGAGTTGTTATCTCCAAAAATCCCTCTTCGGTCATAGCCTTACGAAGGGAAGCCACTACTTTGCTTCTAAGAACTATCTTGCTCTTTACCTCGGGATTACGAAGATCAAGGAATCTGTACTTAAGTCTGGTATTCTCATCAGCTTCTTTTGATCTGTTGATCTCAAAAGGAAGCTCGTTGTAAATACATTTTCCTAAAATCTCAATCTTCTCGGGAACCACTTCTATCTCACCTGTGGGAAGATTTGCATTTTTACTGCTTCTCTCTCTCACTACACCGGTCACCGATATGGTGGACTCGTTATTGATGCCATCGATGATATTCATCATATCCTCGGTCTCGATGACGATCTGTGTGGTACCGTAGAAATCCCTCAGTATAAGAAATCCGAGAGTCTTGCTGACTCTTCGCATATTCTCATACCAGCCGCATAAGGTCACTTTACTGCCTACATCACTTATGCGAAGCTCATTACAATTGTGTGTTCTTGATTGTTTCATTTTATTGTCCTTCCTAAATAATTATAATCTTGATTTTTCCATTATCATTCTGACAAAATCCATTCTTTGATCCTCGGGAACCTTTTCCACGTCGATAACCAGTGCGTTTTCCTCCGAGATGTAGAGGAGCATATATCCCTGATAATTAGCCACCCTGAAGATCTGTTTGTAGATATATTCGGATATCGATTCAATACCGGACATGGTAAAGTATTCGTCGTAGAACTTGTAGGTTGCGGTAACAACCTTCTTTTTCTTTAAATCATATCTCTTTATCAGGTTGTCACAATACTTCTCGCTTCCCGAATACTTTAAGTAGAGGATAACAACTGCGGCGGCAATTCCGATGAACATCACCAGTTTGCTTCCTAAGTATACAGCATATCCTACTATCGCCAGATAAAGAACTGCCATAATGAGGTCCCTCTTTATGTTCCTGAACCATGCATTATATGTGCTGTATGTCTGAAGCAGCTTTTTATCGTAATCGGTATCAACCTCAAAAAGAACTTTCGAAGTATCCACTTCACCGTTCTGCTTTCTCTTTCTGAAATCAAGCAGGCATTCGGAGATAAGAGCCACTCTCTGCTTTCTCTTCTTCTGTCCCATCTTGCTGATAATATAGAGCAGGACCATGAGAAGGATTCCACCTCCGAAGAAACATCCTATAACGATGAGGCCTTTTTTCTGGTTCTCCTCATATTCTTCATAGGTCATGATCCTCGTAAGCTTGACCCCGGATATGAACTCTTTCAGTATATCGTCACGGATGGTAACGTTACCGATATGCTTGGTATCCATGCTGAACTGCAGCAGATAGCCGTTGATTATAGTTCCGTAGGTAAGTTCCTTGTCCTCGTTGTCGCCTTCAAAGGTGAATTCAATCCTGAACATGTTCATCTGAGGATGCTTGTATGTTGAAATTTCAGCTTTTACCGACTCATCCGAAGGAACTATTTTTTTAGCGAATTCTATCATCTCTTCATCGGTATAGCCTGATATATCAAATACATTGAAAGCCGATGAAGACTTGCTGATAAAATTCAAAGTAACATTTGTTTCGGGATCGAAATATGCTGCCACAAGATTCAACGCCTTGTACTGCGTCTTTTCCTGTGAAGGATTCTCGATATGCGCTGTCTCCCACGCAGGATCCGCATCCTTCGTCGACTGGGTGAGCTTCACATATCTGTCCGGTACCGTGATCTCCAGATACTGTGTCTCGTAGGTATCCGTCCTGGTTCCGTCAGCCCCCGCAAATCTTCCGGGTAAAATACATATTATAAGGAACAAACTAAGTAGGCCCGCCGCCCATCTCTTTATTATTTTCATTCAAAATACTCCATCTCTGTACAACATAATAAAAAACCTATTTACCTATTTTACTTCTTAGTGCCCGGTATGTCAAATAATTTTTTTATCAAGAAAATACATTGCAATATTGCGACAATAATGATACAATAAAAGCAATATGTGTGCATTAAACAGCACAAAAAGAAAAAAACTTTTCACGAAAGGATTTCAGCTTATGAAGTATGGTTTTTTTGACGATGCAAACAGAGAGTATTGCATCACAACTCCCTTCACACCCCTTCCCTGGATAAACTACCTCGGAAATGACGGTTTCTTCGGGCTTATTTCTAACACCGCAGGAGGCTACTGCTTCTATCGCGACGCTAAGCTCAGACGTATCACAAGATATCGTTACAACAATGTTCCGAACGATTTAGGCGGAAGACTTTACTATATCAAGGACGGCAACACCGTATGGAGCCCCGCTTATCGTCCCGCCGAGACAGAACTCGACAGTTACGAGTGCAGACACGGTATGGGCTATACTTCATTCAACAGCACCAAGGATGGAGTAAATGCAAAGCTTACTTTCTTCGTTCCTTTAGGAGATGCATGTGAACTCCATCGCCTCGAAGTAACCAATAATTCCAAAGAGACCAAGGAACTTACCCTTTACAGCGGTATCGAATGGTGTCTGTGGAATGCCGTAGACGATTCTCAGAACTATCAGAGAAACTTAAGCATCGGCGAACTTGAAGTTATCGGAAGCACTATCTACCACAAAACAGAATACCGTGAGAGACGTAATCACTACGCTTTCTTTACAGTAAATACAGAAGTTGACGGCTTTGATACCGATCGTGATGTTTTCCTCGGTGCAGGACGTGCATGGAACAAGCCCGTTCAGGTTGAAGAAGGCAAGAGCGGCAATACCGTAGCTTCAGGCTGGTATCCTATCGCAAGTCATTCTATAAAGGTTATTCTCGCACCCGGTGAGAAGAAGTCCTATGTATTCCAGTTGGGATATATCGAAGTACCCAGGGATCAGAAATGGGAATCAAAGGGCGTTATCAATAAGAAACCTGCTATCGAGCTTATCAATAAATATAATTCAGATGCGGCTTTTGAAGCAGCATTTGCCGCACTTAAGAAATACTGGGATGACCTTCTTTCAATCTATCATGTTGACAGTAAAGATGAAAAGGTCAACCGTATGGTTAATATCTGGCATCAGTACCAGGTAATGGTTACCTTCAACATGAGCCGTTCGGCATCATACTGGGAGACCGGTATCGGACGTGGTATGGGCTTCAGAGATTCGTGCCAGGATCTGCTCGGATTCATGCATCTTATCCCTGAGAGAGCCCGCGACAGGATCATCGATATCGCATCCATCCAGTTCGAGAACGGTTCAACATATCATCAGTACCAGCCTCTCACCAAGCGCGGTAATGCTGATATCGGCGGCGGCTTCAACGATGACCCCCTGTGGCTTGTTGCATGTACCGCAGCTTACATCCGCGAAACAGGTGATACCACAATCCTTGACCATCCTACACCTTTCAACAATGTTGAAGGCAGTGAGAAGCCTCTTATGGAGCATCTCCGCAGAAGTATCAACTTCACCATCAACAACAAAGGACCTCACGGTCTGCCTCTTATCGGACGTGCAGACTGGAATGACTGCCTGAACCTGAACTGCTTCTCAGAGGAGCCCGGTGAGTCCTTCCAGACATTCGGACCCAGCGAGGGACCTGTTGCAGAGTCAGTATTTATCGCAGGTATGTTTGTAAAATACGGCAA
>JAEEKN010000093.1 GCA_016282435.1 Lachnospiraceae bacterium
AGAAGAACATTGACCGCGGACAAGCACATATCCAGTCATCTTTTAACAATACAATAGTTACTCTTACAGACGCTCAGGGCAATGCTATTTCATGGGCAAGTGCCGGCGGATTAGGATTTAGAGGCTCAAAGAAGTCTACTCCTTACGCAGCACAGATGGCAGCAGAGACAGCAGCCAAGGCAGCAGTAGTTCATGGATTAAAGTCAGTTGACGTTATGGTTAAAGGACCCGGATCGGGCCGTGAAGCAGCTATCCGTGCCCTTCAGGCATGCGGAATCGATGTAACAAGCATCAAGGACGTTACACCCGTTCCTCATAACGGATGTAGACCACCCAAGCGCAGAAGAGTATAATAGGAGGTATATAAAGATATGGCAAGAGATATGGGTCCCGTATTAAAGAAGTGCAGATCTTTAGGCATTGAGCCCGGCTTCCTTGGAATCGACAAGAAGTCAAACAGGACTTTTGCAAGAGCTGGCAAGAAGGTCAGTGAATACGGATTACAGTTAAAAGAAAAGCAGAAGGCTAAGTTCATTTACGGCATACTTGAGAAGCCTTTCAGAAATATGTTCGCCAAGGCTGAGAAGATGAGAACAGGCACAGCCGGCGAGAACCTCATGATTCTTCTTGAGACCAGACTTGACAACGTTATGTTCCGTTTAGGTTATGGAAGAACCAGAAAAGAGGCTAGACAGATCGTTGATCACAGACATGTACTTGTAAACGGCAAGTGCGTAAATATTCCTTCATATACACTTAAGGCAGGCGACGTTATCTCTATCAAGGAGAAGTTCAAGTCTGCTCAGAGATATAAGGATATCCTTGAAGTTACAGGCGGAAGATTAGTTCCCGCTTGGCTTGAGGCTGATCATGAGAACCTTACAGGAACCGTTAAAGAGCTTCCTACAAGGGATCAGATCGATGTTCCTGTAAACGAAGTGCTTATCGTCGAATTATATTCAAAATAAAAAACTAAAGAATAAGGAGGGTTCAAGTAAATGTACGGTTTTGAAACGCCATCACTTGAAATTGCAGAGATATCTGAGGACAAGAAATATGGTCGCTTTGTTGTTGAACCGCTGGAGAGAGGTTACGGTATCACCCTCGGCAATTCTTTAAGAAGGATTATGCTTTCTTCACTTCCCGGTGCTGCAGTCAGCAGCATCAAGATTCCGGGTGTTGTGCATGAATTTTCACCCATTCCCGGTGTAAAGGAAGACGTTTCCGAGATCATCATGAACATCAAGAGTCTTGCTATCAAGAACAACAGTGATTCGGATGAGATAAAGAAAGCCTATATTGAATTTGAGGGCGAAGGCGTTGTTACAGCAGCCGATATCCGTGCGGATTCAGATATTGAAATAATGAATCCTGATTTAGTAATTGCTACATTAAATGGCGGTGCTGACTCGAGACTCGAGATCGAGATGACTATCACAAAAGGAAGAGGATACGTAGGTTCAGACAAGAACAAGAGTCCCGAACTTCCCGTAGGTGTTATAGCTATCGATTCCATATATACACCCGTTGAGCGTGTAAATATGACAGTAGAGAACACTCGTGTAGGTCAGGTTACCGATTATGATAAGCTTACACTGGATGTATGGACCAAGGGTACCATCACACCTGAAGAGGCAGTTAGCCTTGCAGCAAAAGTATTAAGTGAACACTTAAAGACCTTTATCGATATTTCCGATAAGGGAAGGGAAGCTGTTATCATCGAGCAGAAGCCCGAGATCGGCAGTCCCGATGCTGTTCATGAGATCAGCATAGATGAACTTGAACTTTCAGTTCGTTCGTTCAACTGCTTAAAGCGTGCAGGCATCAATACTGTAGGAGAGCTTGTAAACAAGACCGATGATGATATGATGAAGATTCGTAACATGGGTCGCAAGTCTCTTGATGAAGTTCGTGCAAAGCTTAAGGAATTAGGGTTATCATTTAAAGCCAGTGATGATTGATGATCCGGTATAATGGTAATTTACGAATGTATTTATATCTATAGTAGGAGGAAAATAAAATGGCCGGTTATAGAAAACTTGGAAGAACTGCTAGCCAGAGAAAAGCTCTTTTAAGGAATCAGGTTACTAATCTTCTCTATCATGGAAAGATCAGAACTACAGATACCAAGGCTAAAGAGATCCGCAAGATCGCTGAGAGCTTCATCGCTTTAGCTGTTAAAGAGAGAGATAATTATGAGACTGTAACCGTTACCTCTAAGGTTGCCCGCAAGGATATGAACGGCGGAAGAGTAAAGGAAGAGGTTGACGGCAAGAAGGTTACCGTATTTGACGAAGTTCAGAAAGAGATCAAGAAGGATAAGCCTTCAAGACTTGCTGCAAGAAGAAGAATGAACGCTTACCTTTACGATGTTACCGAAGTTCCTACAGACGCTGCAGGAAAGAAGAAGGGTACCAAGAAGGTAAACCTTGCTGATAAGCTTTTCACAGACATCGCACCTAAGTATGCAAACCGTAACGGTGGATACACACGTATCATCAAGATCGGTCCCCGCAAGGGCGATGCAGCTATGGAAGTAATCATCGAGCTAGTATAAATATAGCAAAGCTGACTAAACATTAAAGACACGGCATTTATGTCGTGTCTTTTTTCTCTTTACGTACTTTGCCGGATATGTTATAATTTCAATATCAAAAGGGATTAAGGAGCAAACGTGATATGAATGACAATGCGGCCGGTCTGATACAAAAAATAAAAGAGAATATAGCCATTACATTTGCCGGAAACGAAACCATCATAGACAGAGTGGTATGCTGCCTTCTGTCTGGAGGCCATCTGCTGTTAGAGGATGTACCGGGAGTCGGGAAGACGACGCTTGCATTGTCGCTGGCGCACTCGATAAACTGCAGCTTTGGACGTGTATCCTTTTCACCCGATACACTGCCTTCGGATATTACGGGACTCACTATATACAACACTGCCTCGAAGAATTTTGAATACAGGCCGGGTCCTGTCATGTGCAATATTTTTCTGGCAGACGAGATAAACCGTACTCCTCCGAAGACACAGTCGGCGCTTTTGGAAGCTATGCAGGAGAAAAGAGTGACCGTAGACGGAACCACACACGACATCAAAGGCCTGTTTATGGTCATAGCGACTCAGAACCCCATAGAATTCTCGGGAACATATCCACTGCCCGAAGCACAGCTTGACAGATTCATGATGAAGCTCTCCATAGGATATCCTTCAAAGGAAGATGAGCTGGGTCTGGCCCGGATGTTTTTAAAGGATACCAAGGTTGAAAACTTAAAAAGCGTATGTGAGATGGATGATGTTCTGAAACTCCAGGATATGGTAAAAGCCGTAACAGTAAAGGAAAATGTCATAGAGTATGTCCACAACATTATCACTGCCACCAGGGAAGAGAAGAAGTTCATGACCGGAGCAAGCCCCAGAGCCATGCTGGCTCTCATACGCGCTGCGCAGGCCAATGCTCTGATGAACGACAGGGATTATGTAAAGCCGGATGATATAAAACAGTTATATATCCCCGTGCTTCTTCACAGGCTGCCTCTGTCTGTAGAAGCCAGGATGTCGCATGACAATCCGGAAACTATATTGAAATCGCTTATAGCTACAGTTGAGGTACCGACATAGTATAAAAAAGATGCAGAGCATCGTTTTGGAGCAGAATATTTATCATATGAAGCGGAATCGCATTATATATCTTTTAATATGTATAGCGTCGATCGTATTGGCGAGTTTCTATGGCGGGCCTATCAGCTACTCCATTCTTTTTGGTGTGCTCTTAGTCACGCCTGTTTCGCTTATATATCTTCTTATAGTATATTGTTTTTTTAAGCTCTATCAGGTACTTGGAACGAAACATATCACGGCATATGAGCCCATTCCTTATTACTTCGTGCTCCAGAACGAGTATCTTACAAACTTCTGTCATATCAGTGTCAGCACATATTCTACATTTTCATATATAGATGAACTGCAGGGGGGAAAAAATGTCCCGGAAGAACAGGAGAGCACGAATATTACAAAAACAACGGACTCCATACAGAAAACCTATGAACTGCTTCCCGGAGAAAGCGTGAGATTCGATACGACCCTGGTGTGCCGGTACAGAGGGGACTATTTTGTAGGTATCAAAGAGATAACCATCGTTGATTTCTTAAGGCTTTTTAAGGTGACCTACAAGGTGCCTGAACCGCTGAATGCCATAGTCCTTCCGAGAGTCATAAAACTGGGATCGTTAAAAAGCGTTCCTGACATGACCATATCAACTTACAGGGAGAATCCCAGTCTGACTACCGATTTTGATTCGATAGTCAGGGAATACGTACCCGGAGATCCCATAAAAGGAATACACTGGAAATCAACTGCTAAAACAGGGAAGCTTCAGAGCCGCCTGACATACGGGGAGCAGCGACAGGGAATCTCAATCTTTCTGGATTCCAAAAGAATCTCTAAAGATGAATATACATACATTCCTGTAGAAAACAAGGCTCTGGAGATAGTACTGGCGCTTGCAGACTATTTTTCCAATGTATCCGTACCCACCACCCTGTTTTACAGCCAGTCCGAACCAAGGACCTTAAAAACAGGTGCAGAACACGAGATGGAAAACTTCCTTGGTACGGTATCGCTGTTAAAATTCCGTGAAGATGAGAATGCTTCGGTGACACTCGATATATTGCTCAAGGGTACCGCGTTTAAGGATTGCATGATAGCTTTTCTGGTCATTACCGGCGTAGACGCGGAACTTAACAGAAGATTGTACGAGCTTTCTGTTTTGGGAATAAACACTGTTGTATATTATGTAGGATATAAACCTGATACAAAAGACATCATGGAATTGTCGAACATCAGGGTTATACCTGTCCATCCCGAGGACGATCTGGAAGACATACTTTAACACATTAATAAGAGCGAGGCGTATATGTCCTTAAAAGAAGAACTGACAGATTTTTGCTACCGTCTGATACTTACGGCAGCAGTAGCATTATTTCTGTTCCTGGAAATCTATAATTTTTACGATCCGGAGCTTATCGTAAAGAAGAATATTATATCCATTCTTTTGATAAGTTTTTCTTTTAATGTCCTTCTGCTCATCTATCACCGGATACATCTGTATATTTTCCCTGCTATAATCCTTGTTGTCACGATATTTGCCTTTTTACTCGATGAGAATGATGTGAGCATGATACTTGAGAGCGTTCTCTTCAAGATTGTTATTATATGCTTTGCGGCGTTTGTGATATTTCTTATATCCGATACATCGGTGGCGGTGAACCTCATCATATCGCTTGGACTTGTCATTTATATGGGAATCCTGCTCATAAGAGGACTTGATATATACCCGTCATCCCCGGCTTTTGCTGTATTTTACATAGCATTTTCACTCACGAGGGCATTCAGGCGCACGAAAGACAGGAATTCTGCAAGGCTCAGGAGATACGTTGCATATCTGTTGCCGTTCCTTCTGATATTTCCCGTCATGATCATGCTCCTTCCAAAGCCTGAGGATCCTATCAGCTGGGACTGGGCGAAGAGGATATATGATGCGACGGTTGAAAAAATCAACGAACTGACGCATGAATGGTCACTCAGGTTCTCATCCTCCGACGATGACGGATTGAGCGTGGACTTCGGATATGACGATTCGATGGATTATGACAATGATTCGGATGGTGATACCGAGCTCATGGAGATATCCTCGGATAGCCGGGCATACGGGAGTACATATTTAAAAGGCGAGATATTTAATACATTTGAGGATGGTAACTGGAAAAACACTCTTGACACCGACAAGGATTATTCAGACATTGATGCCTTTGAGACCTATTACGGCATAGTCAATTTTGACCGCGATGTAGTGCATGATATAGTAAAGGACAGCATCTTAAAAGTCAAATACCTCGACCTTACCACAAAGATAATCTTCCTCCCGGCAAAGACCCTGCCAGTAAACAAGAGGATTGTAAATGATACGAGGATCGTAGCCGAAAACGAGCATTTGCTTTTTGACGACAGAAAAACGTACGGAACGGAGTATTCATTGAGATACTTCCAGATAAACTACGGAAGTGTGCCGTTCCTGGACTATATGAATTATGATCTCAAAGATAATGAGGAAGCCTTAAAAACCGTGAAGACACGGGATTTGAATTCGGCATATTCCGGTCTCGATATGGACGACCTACAAAAATATCGTGACTATGTAAAGGAACACTATATGTCCACACCGCAGGTCCGTGATTCTGTAAAAAAATGGGTGGAGGCTATTACCCGGGATGCAAAGACCGATTATGATAAGCTTAAAAGTATAGAGTATGCCCTGTCCACATATGAATATACACTGGAAGGTGGAAATCTTCCCGATTATGTGGAAACGGAGGGGGATTACCTCGATTATTTCCTTTTGCAAAAGAAAAGCGGGTACTGCGTCCATTATGCTACAGCATTCTGCCTGATTGCCAGGTATCTCGGATTTCCTGCACGTGTAATACAGGGGTATAAAGTTCCTTTATTATCGAACAAGACTGCAATAGTTACCAACAATGACGGACATACCTGGCCCGAGGTATATTTTGAAGGCAAGGGATGGATAGCATTTGAACCCACACCCGGATTCGGATCCGAAAGGTACGGAAAATGGAAGATATATTCCGGGAAATACAGCGAGGTTCAGGAAGAAACTTCATATTACCCTTCGGGAGAGGTACCGGAGGTAGCCGAAGATACAGAATATGAGAAGATACATGCCGAAAGACGTGTATCGGGAATGCTGATCCTGATAATAGCCAGCATCGTTGTTATAAGCCTTATCCTTCTGGTTGTGACCAGCCTGTGCATCAGCCGGATAAAAAGAAAAAGACTCAGTACCGAAAAACTGTATGCATGGGAGTTTAATTCCCTGATGGCTATCCTTAAAGAACTGAAAGTAGAAAAAAACAAGGGAGAAACCCTCGAAGAATTTTCGAAAAGATGTGCGGGTGCACTTGAAAAACTGCATTCTGAACATGTGAAAACAAAAACAGCGGAAAATGAATCAGCTGGAAAACCCGATAACGATGAAGAAATAAAACGGATAGCCCAAAATAAAAAACAAAGCATGGAAAAAGCTGTAAACGAAGTCATATGTACATACGAAAAATTCCTGTACGGCAGTCTTGAGATTACGGATACCGAAATGAATGAAGTAGCTGGAACCCGTGAACGCCTTCTGATCTTCATGAGAAAAGTGTATGGGGCGACCTATGTTATACACCGTATGAGACTGTATTTTGCATCATAAATATAAAAAAGATTTACAATTAAGGGATTATGCGTTACAATACAGAAATGAATTCTGTTTTAGAACACGCAGAAAACAGATGCGGGAAAGTCCGTATCAAAAGAGGAGGAATGTTTAGATGCGTTTAAATGAAAACACCACCATTGGAGAGCTCATAGATGCGGCTCCGGAGGCAAAAGATATACTTGCGCAGATGGGAATGCACTGCAGCAGCTGCCCTTCAGCCAGACGAGAAACCCTAAAGCAGGCTGCTGAAGTTCATGACATGGACATCGATGACCTCCTTGAGGATCTGAAAGGATTTCTGGAGGGATAATGGTAAATTTTGATAAAGTAACATTTGAATATATCAGGCGTGATGAAGAAGGAAACGTTGAGAGCATTAATAAAGCACTCGACGAGATAGATCTCAACGTCGAAAAAGGTGATTTTATAGCCGTACTTGGAGCAAACGGTTCAGGAAAATCCACGCTTGCGAGACACATAAACGCACTTCTTACACCTACCGAAGGAACGGTTTTCATCGAGGAGATGGATACGAAGGAAGAAGAAAACCTCTTGAAGATACGTCAGAAAACAGGTATGGTATTTCAGAATCCCGACAACCAGATCATAGCGAGCCTCGTGGAAGAGGATGTGGGATTCGGACCGGAAAACATAGGAATACCCACAAAAGAGATCTGGGAGAGGGTAGCCTATGCACTGGAAAAAGTAGGAATGACCGCATATCGCGAGAAGTCTCCGAATAATCTGTCGGGAGGACAGAAGCAGCGTGTGGCTATAGCCGGAATACTTGCCATGAAACCCGAATGTATAGTGCTGGATGAGCCCACCGCCATGCTGGACCCGAAAGGAAGGCGTGAGGTCATAGAGACCATTACAGAGCTTAACAAAAAAGAAGGCATAACCATCATACTCATCACACACTACATGACGGAAGTAGTGGGAGCGGACAAAGTATTTGTCATGAGTGAAGGTAAAGTAAAGCTGGCAGGATCTCCCAGAGAGATATTTAAGGAAGTAGACCTTATAAAAAGCTATAAACTCGATGTACCGCAGGTGACCGAGATAGCGCATCGCCTGAGAGCCGAAGGAATCCCTCTTCCTGAGTGCATCCTCACGGTGGATGAACTAGTAAAATCAATCAGAGGGACGGTTCTCTGATTGATTTGGAACACATATATTTATGAATGGGGAATTGTACCATGTCTCTTATATTGGATAAGATAAATTATTACTACGGAAAAGGGACCGCTTTTGAATCGGCAGCGTTGAAAAACATCAGCCTTGCCATACCTGACGGTGAATTTATAGGACTTATAGGACACACCGGATCGGGCAAGTCCACTCTGATACAGCATATGAACGGACTGATAAAGGCGGATTCGGGAAATATATATTATAACGGCAGGGATATCTATGAAAAGGACTTCAAGATGACCGAACTGAGAAGGAAGGTAGGACTGGTATTCCAGTATCCGGAGCATCAGTTGTTTGAATCCACGGTCATAAAGGATGTCCTGTTCGGACCGACCAATATAGGACTCGATAAACTGCAGGCGGAAGTCGCTGCATACGGGGCACTCAGGTCCGTAGGTTTCAGCGATGACCTGATAGACGCCTCTCCGTTTGAACTGTCGGGCGGGCAGAAAAGACGTGTAGCCATAGCCGGGGTACTGGCCATGGACCCTGAAATACTGATACTTGATGAGCCCACAGCGGGACTCGACCCTGCCGGACGCACGGAGATACTGTCATTGCTCAAGAAGATACATAAAGAAAAAGGGATAACGGTAATCCTGGTATCGCACAGTATGGAAGATGTGGCAGAGTATGCAGAGAGACTGATAGTTATAGATGACGGCGAGATAAAATATGATGATGAACCCCGTAAAGTATTTGCACATTCCGAAGAACTACGCAACATGGGGCTTGAGATACCTCAGTGCACCGAACTTATGGGAAGGCTGGCAGATATGGGGCTGGACGTAAAAAGAGACTGCCTGACCGTTGATGAGGCGGTAGACTCGATACTTACGGCTCTGCGTTAATCAATCAGAGGGACGGTTCTCTGATTGAAAATTTGGACTGATGATACAACAGATTATTTTGAAGAGTATTATTAATGATATTATTTCTTTAAAGCCTTCCTCTTGAGGGGAAGGTGGCTGCAAAGCAGCCGGATGAGGTGTAAATAATCTCGGTAATCAATAAAAAGATTTATATGAGAAACAAGGAATAAAAAGATGCTTAGAGACATGACATTAGGACAGTATTATCCGGTGGAGTCCCCTATACACAGACTCGACCCCAGAACGAAATTTTTAGGTACTATCATTTTTGTAGTATCCTTATTTCTGTTTAAAACATTCTGGGGATTTGCGCTTACCGGAGCCTTCCTGATAGTAGCCACTATCCTGGCACGGATCCCGTTCAAGTTCGTGCTGAAAGGAATGCGTCCTATGTTATTCCTGCTCCTTTTTATGATGATATTTACGCTGCTTATGACGCCGGGCGAGGTATTGGGTGAGTGGTGGATATTTACAGTCACAAAAGAAGGTATATTTGCGGCATTATTTATGGGACTGAGACTGGCATTCCTGGTGCTCGGTTCATCACTTATGACATATACCACCACACCGAACAAACTCACGAGCGGCATGGAGAGTGTATTTGGATTCTTGAAAATATTCAGGGTTCCCGTACATGAACTTGCTATGATGATATCGATAGCACTCAGGTTCATCCCGATATTGCTTGAAGAAACGAACAAAATCATGAAAGCACAGCAGGCACGAGGAGCTGATTTTGAATCCGGAGGCCCGACTAAACGTGCCAAGGCCATGATACCGATACTCATACCACTCTTTGTGTCCTCGTTCAGGCGTGCAGGAGAACTTGCGGAAGCCATGGAGGCACGCTGTTATCACGGCGGAGACGGCAGAACCAAGATGAAGCCCCTTAAATACCATATCGGCGATCTCGTGGCATATTTATTACTGGCAGGACTGGTAGTGGGATGCATCTTTATACCCTAGAAACTATACTTATTAAGAGATATTAAGATGTAGCTGCTTTTATTGATCGGTATAACATCCGGATAATATCATTTAGAATATTACGGGACAAAAAGGAGAAAAGCGTGCGACGTATAATGCTCACAATTGCATATGACGGAACAGACTATGTCGGCTGGCAGATACAACCGAATGGGCTGGCTGTGGAGCAGGTCATAAATACCGCATTAAGCGACCTGCTAAAAGAAGACATAGTCATAGCCGGAGCATCACGCACGGATTCAGGCGTACATGCTCTCGGAAATGTGGCTATATTTGACACCGAGACCCGTATACCGGCAGACAAAATCTGTTTTGCACTGAACCAGAGGCTGCCGGATACTATCGTCTGTACCTCCAGTTGTGAGGTAAAGCCGGATTTTCATCCCAGACATGCCGATTGTACCAAAACTTACGAGTATTCCATATATAATGCGGTTCACCCAGATCCCTTGAAACGCAGATATTCGTACTTTGTATATGTACCGCTCGACATAGATGCCATGAAACAGGCAGCAGAATACCTCAAAGGAGAGCACGACTTTGCCAGCTTCTGTTCCGCTCATGCTCAGGTAAAGACAACTGTTAGGAATATATACACCCTTGAAATACTGTGCGGGAATGAAGAAAGTTCATGCACGGATTCACTAAAACACAATTCTTATACAGATAACGGTGGTCCTGCAGATAGTACGGTCATTGAAAAAAACAGTGAAACGGAAACAGCATCGGATAGAAAACGTACATATATGGCCCGGAATATCAAGATCCGGATCAGCGGGAACGGCTTCCTCTACAACATGGTCCGCATCATAGCGGGAACACTTGTAAAAGTCGGATATCACTTTTATCCCCCGGAACATGTGAAGACCATACTTGAAGGCTGTGACAGGAAACTTGCGGGTCCCAAAGCCCCTGCGGAAGGCCTGAAACTCATAGGTATAGAATACCTTGAAGATCCGAGGGTATAACAAAACGAGACACTGAGCATCGCTTTGTTACCGGGGAGACGCAGAAATCCCTTTCAAGATGACATGGGAAAAGTCATTTGGTGAAACGAAAAAAACATAAAAGTGGGGGCAGCCCCATGGAAAATGCAACATTTTTTGCAAAAAATCGTCATATATATGTCATATTTACAAAAAAAGTTGATATTTTCTCTGATATATGGTATAATTCATCACAGTTGATTTTTATACTCATTAAATAACCGCTTGGGGTAAAGAGCGGGAAAAATGGAGACGGATCATGTATGTATTGAAGATAGATCTTCCTACCGGGATAGCATATTTTACCGGCAAGAAGAAGGTCGTTCAGGGTTGTGAATCCCCCGGACTTACGGGGAACATTGAGGGTGCCAGATTTTTCCTGGAAGAGGAAGAAGCAGCGAAATTCTGTAGAATGCTTGTAAAAAAGTATGATATGGAGTTTTATTACTCTGTCGAAGAGAAGAAGGAATCAGCGCCCGTAGAAGAGAAAAATGATGAAGAAAGCTTCATGTCTCAGTTGGACAAGGATCTGGCAGCAGGAGTCCTTGATGCTGAGGATGAGGACAAGAATAAGAAGGGTAAAAAAGACTGACAATTTAAGTATTTTTCGAATTTTTTAAATTTTTAAAAAAATGCTTGCAATTTATTAGCAGCTGTGGTATTATACCATTCGGACTTCGAAAGGGGTTCCTGTGCTGCTATAGCTCAGCAGGTAGAGCGCATCCTTGGTAAGGATGAGGTCACCAGTTCGAATCTGGTTAGCAGCTCTCGCTGTTCCGGTTCGGACAGCACATATATGTAGTAGTTTCGAGGTGTGGCTCAGTTTGGCTAGAGCGCCACGTTAGGGACGTGGAGGCCGCAGGTTCAAGTCCTGTCACCTCGACTGAGAGTTTTCAAGGGTTTCGGGTTTCCGGAACCCTTGATTTTTTGTCCCAGTTCTAACTTTGTTCTAACTTTTTCCCGTTTATTTTCATTTTATCCTTGATACGGTATAGAACATATATTAATTATCTCTGTAAATCTTCATAGTCTGCAAATAGACTTTATTACTGTTCAGGCTTAAGGGTGATAATGTCTTTCATGGTATCGGATACGGCCTGCTTTTCTTCCTTTTCCTTAACCTTGGCATAAATCTTAAGTGTAGTTTCGATATCTTTATGGCCTACCCACTGCTGGATGGCTTTAGGATTCATGTTTTCATGAACAAGGATTGAAACACAGGATGTTCTTAATCCGTGGAAATGTATTCTTTGAGGAAGCTCAGCATGGCGCTTTATAAAATCCTTAAAAGAATTGGATATTGAATCAGGATAGTAAAGTGTTCCGTCTTCATGTTTAAAAATATATTCGCTGTCAAAATATGCTTTACCTAAAAGCTTTCGATTGTTCTCCTCTTCTTCCTTTATTTCTTTGAACATCTCAATCTGAGCATCGGTAAGAGGATATTGCCTACGGCTTGATTGTGTCTTGGTCGTGTTTAGTCTGTTAACGCCTTTGGTGCCTTTGGTTACGGTATGATTGATTATCATGGTCTTGTTTTGAAAATCAATAGCACACCACCTCAACCCCAAAACTTCCTGACGACGAAGACCAAAGAACAGAGCCACATAGAAAAGCTTGTGCAGCTTATGATCCTTTGATAATTCCAGAAACTTCTGTGCCTCCTTATATGAAAAGAAATCATCATCGGATTTTTCTTTGGCATATTCAGCGGAAAGGCTTTTACTTATTATGGCGTCTTTGGCAGGATTGAAAGGAATCATGCCGTCAGCCACAGCATGGTCGAGTATTTCACTCAAAAATGCTTTTATGTCCTTGACAGTCCGATACTGTAGGTTGCTGATAATAAATAATGAATCAAGGAATGTCTCAATCAGCTTTTTGTTTAAATCTTTAACCTTAATGTTACCGAAATACTTTGTGATGTTATTGGAACGAGTTATATATGCAGAATATGTAGAATCTGCTATGGATCGCCGCTTTTCGTCAAGAATGATGTCAGTATATTCTGAAATGGTAATATTTTTATCAGAGATAGCTGCATGAGTATTCTTGTTTAACAGTTCCGTTCGTATAGATGAAGCTGTTTTAATATTTTCAGGAGTATCGGCCAGTCCGGTAGCGGTCCATATTTTCTTATTTATCAGATTGCCATTTTCTAAAACACTCTGTGTAGTTACTATATAAAGGAATCCCTTCTTTGATTGTATTCCTTTGGCACGTTTGCCTTGCTTCTTAGGTCTTGCCATATTTCTCACGCTCCTTTCGCAAATGAAATGTCCGGATACATAAATTCTAATAGATACAGTTTAGGGATTCGGTATTTTCCGCCGATTATCAAGGAACGTATGATTCCTTTCTTTAGATAGCCGTAAACTGTGTTTCGTCCGGCTTTGAGAATGTGCTGCAAGTCTTCTGGACGAAGAACATCATTGTACTCAGTTAATAAGTTGTCAATCGTCATCTTTTTTCTCCTCCTTTGAGTCTGTATTGTTGGGAAACATAAATTCTCTAAGGTTTTCCTTAGGGATAAGGTACTTGCCACCTAAGCGTACAGAACGTATAGTTCCGTCTGATAGGTAACGGTAAACAGAGTTGCGTCCTACATGAAGTATCTTTTGGATATCCGTAGGGAGCAAAACATCTGCATAGTCTTGTAAAAAATCCTTGTTCATAATAAAACCTCCACATGTGAATAAATATGATTATAGATTAGCACCGTGATTGTTAAAGCGGCATATGGATTAAATTGCACAATGCAAGTTTAATAATCACAAATAAGTGCTAATTAAGACTAAGACAAAATTTATCATACAAAAATGTGTTTGTCAATACCTAAATTGTAAAAATTTTATTAAACAATGTGCTTTTTATTCTTTTATTTTTTCTATGATTGTGTTAGAATACTTTGTGACATGCAAAAATTCTGTAAGCATATGATATGGAGGATAGATATGGTACTCATTCGTAATCCATTTGGTTATAAGCCATTAGAGACACATGAAGAAGAGGCGGGGAAAAGAATAGGAAGAAGAATACGAGAGATAAGACAAACCAGAGGATGGACCCAAACATATTTGGGTGAAATGATTAGTTTAACACCTGATCGTGTCCAGAAATATGAAAATGGTATACGAAAACCAAAAGCAGATATGCTAAGAGAGTTTGCGTGTGCTCTTGGAGTTGAAACTTTGGCACTTGCTGATCCTGTTATAGACAAGGATTATCTGGGCGTTATGTATGCCCTTTTTGCTATGGAAAAGCATTTCGACCTAAGAATAACAGAGGAAGATGGAGAGGTTCATTTTGCTTTTGGAGATGGCGCTTCCGGAGATTTGAATTATATGATAAAGCAATGGGCAAAGCGAGTTAAAAGAGCGGAAAGAGATCTTGATAAAGCTTCTACCGATGAAGAAAGGCAACAGATATTAAATGATTATAAAATTTGGGAGTGGACATTCCCGGAACGTATAAAGACTGTGAATGAAGATGATGTAGAGAATAAGAAAAAAGAACTTCAGAAAAAGATAGATAGTTTGCAGAAGGAACTATCAAAGCTTGATGGGGATGGTCAATAAGGGTATTTACACCTCTTAAGGCAGAGAATGGGCTTAATAATCCAGATGTCATCTGCAAAACTGGAAGATGTGTGATATTTATGTTGTTCGGAAAGGCTTTTACTATGGATAATATGATTAAAAACCAGATAGATAATACTAACAATGTAATGGATGATAGTTATGTAAAGCTTCTTGATCGAGTTGGGGAAACACTTAATAAGGGAAGGACTAAATTATCAGCCGTTTTAAAAGGAATTATGCTGGAGACTTATTGGGAAATTGGACGAAATATTGTCGAATATGAGCAGGCTGGAAATGCTAAGGCGGAATATGGTTCGGAAATGCTCAGTCGTCTATCTAAAGATTTGACTGCAAGATATGGAAAAGGATTCAGTCGGAGCAATGTAGTATATATTAGGAAATTATATCTGGTTTATCCGAAAAGTCAGACACTGTCTGACCAATTAAGTTTTAGTCATTACATAGAGTTACTGAAAATTGATGATTCATTGGAAAGGTCTTTTTATGAAAAGGAATGTGCAGATGAGCATTGGGGAGTTAGAGAATTACAACGTCAGATAAAGAGTATGTTATTTCACAGAATTGCTTTAAGTAAGGATAAGAAAGAGGTGCTCAGACTTGCACATGAGGGACAGATTATAGAAAAACCAGAAGATATTTTAAGAGAGCCATATGTATTTGAATTTACGGGGTTACCAGAATTGCCTGTGTATGATGAGGGAAATTTAGAAGATGCTCTGCTTGAAAATCTTAGCAAATTCTTCCTAGAGTTGGGAAAGGGTTTTACTTATGTAGGAAGACAGCAAAAAATGGTAATAGCAGGAAGAAAATATAAGGTAGATCTTGTATTTTATCATAGGATACTGAAGTGTTTTGTGCTTATAGACCTTAAAAGCGGAGAAGTGCAACATGAAGATATTGGTCAAATGAATTTCTATCTAAACTATTATAGGGAAGAGATGAATACAGAAGGGGACACAGAACCTATTGGGATTGTTTTGGGTGCTTATCAGGATAAATTGGTAATGCAGTATGCATTACAGGGAATATCAAATCAAGTTTTTGTGAGCCATTATCAATTATATCTTCCTCAAAGGGAGCAGCTTGAAGCGGAATTCCATCGTTTTATGGAAGGAACAGAAAAATTAACCTGAATTGGTCAGACAGTGTCTGACCGATTCAGAAGAATACGAAAGATAAACTGGTTTCTTCGGCTAATCTTGTAACTAAGGAATTTGTGTATAATTCTGAAAGAGGCTTTTTTGAAATTGAAAAAAATGGAAAACAATAATTGAGTAACGGTTCATATAACTAGTTTGATCGAAATATTGGGAGTGCGTTAAGCAGAACTGTGTAATTTGGTATGAAACTCGCCAAAGCTATGCTTTGATTCATGGCTTTGACGAGTTTTTTAGAAATTTTTTTAGAGATTTTTTTGAGAAAAAATAATATTTAAAAGAAGTGTCACCTTTTGCCAAGATAAATCGTAAATAATAGAGGGATAAAAATATCAGAGCAAATTAATCAGTATACAATTGGAGTGCACGCCATGGTATAAATAAAAACAAAGAGGAGAAAGAATTAATGAATACAAATAATGTAAAGACAAAATTAGTAGCCAGCATATTGGCGGTAATTTTACTATTTATCACTATTCCAAGTGTTTATGTGAGTGCCGAAAATCGTTCTATCGACAGTTCTACATTGAATGTTGAGGGAACAATTGTTGATATCATTTCGGTTACAGGCGAAAAAATGGCATCTGGAACAACGGCAGCAAATTACTATAACCCTGATATAACTGCGAGTGTTTACGCCAAATATTATTCGGTAGATCCTTCGATTATGAGTTATTTACCTCAAGAAGGCTATAATCAAGGCACTTCAAGTGCAGTGGTCTCCTTTTTGGCACCCGAGAATCATGTAACACATCATATATCCTGTTACCATAGTGCAAAAAAGGGATATTATCCTGGTGAAAATGGGAATACCTATGCAAGCTATAATTGGTATTCATGATAATGATAATAGTTGATATTTAACTGGTAATCAGCTGTATTTACAGAGCATAATTAGGAGAATTAGAAGGGGCTTTTGATGATACATAAATCAGTTCAAACTTTATTGGGTTTAATGATTGTGTTACTTTGTGTAGGTTGCAGTCATAAAGCAGAAAGTAATTATGGGACAACTATATCTATAGGCGGGTTTGGAAGTGATAATACATATAATGATTTCGGTGTTTTCAATGCTGAAAGCGGGATTGTTCATTTTTGTGACCCGGAAACCGGTCTCAGAACCCCCATATGCACAAAAATAAACTGTGATCATCAGGGTAAGTCCCTTTCTAATCCTTCTCCTAGTTGTGATGCATATTTTACGACATTTATAAATTGCATTGCTGTTGTGGGTGACCATCTATATGCAGTGTGCAGCCCTGAGGATGAGGGACTGTTCGTTAAGGAATTTATAAAATCTGACAGGGATGGCACTAACAGGAAAGTACTATACAGAGCAGAGGATATATGTTATTTTGGATCAGGTATATATGAAAACGGCTATTTTGTCTATTCATTTTATAATCAGGAAGATAACAACGGCAATAAACTGGAAAAGAATAAGTTAGGTATGATCATAATAAATCTTGACGCGGAAGAAGTTACGAGAGTGAATCTTGAGGATGCATATGAAGGGAAGATACTTACTGCCAATGTATTTGGAGATGATATCTATTATATGCTCTCCTATGTTGTCGAGGATTTGTCAATGTATGATTATGACTTTATGACATCACAAGAAGGTATAGAGAAATTAAGAAATGCATCGAGGGTAGAGATATGGAAGTATAATCTGAAAAACGGTAATACAGATTTGGTTGATATCCGTACAAGCGATAATTCTTCTTACTGGTTAGGCTTTGGTCATATATTAAAAGGTTATGATGAAGATAGAAAACTGGAACTGACAGACCTAAAAACCGGTACAGTAATCTGGATAGATGGAGAAGATCTTAGCTATGCGAATGTTGCAATGTTCGATGAGGGAATACTGTTTAGCAAGAACGGACAGATCAAGTTGTTGAGGTATGGGGCTGAACATCTTGAAAACATTGGGAGTTATAAGGAAAAATCATTAGGTGTAAATTGGGTTACCGATAGATGGGTATACGGAACGGTGTTCACTGATGATGGAGGCATAAAATGTGTTTGGCCAAGAGAAGAGTTTTTTTCAGGAAATATGAAATGGAAGGTTTTGAACCTGAGAGACTAAGGTTAACCCAATACATATTTAAAGATGAAAAGATATTTGAATTGTTATGAAGGTATGGATATGAGATATAGAAAATCTTATTTGTGGATAGAGTTTGCTATTTGTATATTTGTGATCCTCAGTTGTTTATGTGGATGTCGTAGTGAGGATAGATTAACTGATAATAACAGTGATAGATTAACGGATAACAACACAGATGTGTCGAGTCACGCAGAAGTAGAGAAAAGAGATGATACAAACCAAGACACTCGTCCTGATGGCTATTATATAAATTGGGTCGTACCTGAATTGGGATTAAATATTAGTGATGAAAATATAGTAAAGGTGAACGAAAAACTTGAAGAAGATGGGTATGGTTTTGGAGTTAGGCTAGTTAAAGTCAATGAACCCATTGACTCAGATGAATATGAAGAGGGCATATATGCATATGGGGACATAGCTTTTACAGGACGGGGATTAAATGGGACGGATCTTGCGGAAAAAATGTTGGCAGATGGAAAACTTTTTGATTTCACTGATCTTGCAGAAGAAAGCTCATATTTCCAAAACATGAATCCTCTGCTTAAAGAATCTGTAACTATCAATGGAAGATTATATTATTTCCCCAATGAAATGGCACAGGATGGAAGCATGCAGAATATAGCCTGTAATATGTCGGACAGTTCAATAAATCCTTCGATAGGGGATAATATCTTAGAACTGGATAATTATGTTGCAGACAGCAACTTGATTTATTATGGCTGGTCGGGTTTTGATTTTACACGGTGCTTTGGATACGACTACGATACGGTAAGGGGTATAGTGGTAACTCAAGACGGAACTATCTTTAATCCGCTGGAGGATGAAAAATGCCTTGAGTGGATGAATATGGTGAATAAGTGGTATAGGAAAGGCTGTATTAGAACTACAAATAAAGATTCGATTAAAGCAACATGCGGAATACTTCTAACTATCAATGACAGAAACAGAAAAGATGATTATACGGAAATCTGTTCATGGCAGAGAAAGATGTGTAAAAAAATAACATCTACGACTGTGATACTTGCAGACTCTCCTAAAAAGGAAAAAGCTTTTAAATTTTTGGAATTGATTAGGACAAATCATGATTATGGAAATCTTATCATATATGGTCATACTGAAAGCTCGGATATTAGCAAAGAACTCGGTTCATTTAACAATAAGCTTATCATGGGTTTGGATGATGGACTGCTGCGTGGAGAAAAGGGAATGAATCATTTTATGACACAGGAGGAAAGAAATGATTTTTACGACAACAATGTCGAGGCATCCATAACACTCTACATGGATCTGCCTTTTGAATGTTCTGAATTAAAGAAAATAGTAGAAAACTACCTTGGATATAATAATAGCATTCTATTCAGTGAAGACTATGAAGAAAAACTTGAACAGTTTAAAAAGGAATATACTGAAAAGATAGACGAGATAGAGGCATTAATGAAAAAAGTGTCACCTTTTGCCAAGATAAATCGTCTTATATAATAGAGGGATAAAAATATCAGAGCAAATTAATCAGTATACAATTGGGGTGCACACCATAGTATAAATAAATTTAAAAGGAGAAAAAACATTATGTTAAGATTAACAAAAACAAAGATAGTGGCATTGCTGCTGATAGCTTCTACGCTGGTTATGTTTAATGGGGTAAGTGTTTTTGCAGATACCATAACAGTAGACTTTTATGGTTTAAAAACTGTGTATATGAGTTCTAACGCTTATCAGTATACTGCTGATGCATCTACATATGGTGCTGAGCCTAATTCGGGGGTAACCTGTAAAATTACAAATTCTCATTATACTGCTAAAAATAAAGTCACAGGTACTTTATATACAGAAGATAAAGGACCTTATTCACAGGCCAATAGTGTTACTGTTTCATTTTCTGCTCCGGCAAATCATGTAACAGCTTCAATAACGACAGTACATGAGGCTACATATATTGGCTATGTGAGAGGCGGAAATACAACTGCTTCTTATAATTGATTCTCTGTATCTGTATATTGTATAATGCCAAGTTTGATGATCATCTATAAGAAGGGTGTATATGGTAAAAAAGATATTTATGTTAATTTATATAGTTTTTTTACTAATGCTTTGCGGATGTGAAGGGAAGAATATCAGGAAAAATTTTGAAGACACGATCATACCCCATGGTGGCGGTTTTTATGAATCATTAAACGATAATGGTATTTTCTTCGATAAACAAGGCGTAATATATATGCTGGATCCAAAGACGGGTATAAGTGCTCCCCTGTGCTCAAAGGTAAACTGTGATCACAGGGGTAAATCCCGTGATAACCAACATCCCACATGTGACGCATATTTTGCTGAGGCTATAGGGTACAGTGCTATAGTGGGTGATAAACTCTATTGTTTAGTAAGAATATCTGATGAAGAAGGGGGGAGCAGAAGCTATTTTTCCAAGGAGTTTTATGTTGCGGAAACAAACGGTACAGGACGGAGGCTTTTGTTCAGAGCGGACGATATACAGTATGGAAACTGTGGAAGATATGAAGACGGGTATTTCCTATA
>JAEEKN010000094.1 GCA_016282435.1 Lachnospiraceae bacterium
AGGCTTATAAATAAGCATGGTTACTATGGATACCGCTACACCTTTTATAAGGTTCAGAGGTGCTACGGCGAATATTACGAAGCTTGTCATGCTGTCCGCATTGACCAGTGCGTTCTTCTCTGCACCCGATGAAAGGATTTTTTCCAGAGACATGAACTTGGTGAATGCCGGTATCAGGTATATCGCATTGAAAGCAGCAGCAAATATAACAAGTATCGCCGTTCCCGAAATACATGCAATGATAGCATTCTTCTTTGTCTTCTTAAACGCATAGATGGTAGCTGCGGGGATCACAAAACTGCATCCTACCACAAAGTTTGCAAGCTCACCGACAAACGCAGTGCTTGTTCCCTTTATCAGGAGCTTCAGGAGAATCTTAATAATCTCCATCACTCCTCCGGTAGCCGGTCCGAACGCAAACGAACATAAAAGTACAGGGACTTCACTGAAATCAAGCTTGTAGAACGAGGGAATGAACCAGATAGGGAAGTCGAAGATCATAAGCACTGTAGCCATGGCACACAGAACAGCCATAACCGTCATCTTCCTGGTTGTAAAGAACTTTTCCTTCTTTAAGGATGGTCCGTTCTTCTTCGCGCATACTTTTTCAAGTGCGAAAGCGATCAGGAACATCGCTACGATGATACCAAAGAATACTAATACATATACAGTATTCTCAACTACGTTGTCCCACAATGTGGGCTGTGTCTTCTCAGCTGTCTGGGCAGCAGCATTTGCGGCGGTGTTTTCCGCCAATAAAAGAAATCTCATGTTTCCTCTCCTTTCATCCGGACTTTACCGTTGGTTCCGGAGTTTCACCGGATCAGCCTTTTGGCGCGCGGACTTTACCGCCAGTAGGGAATCACACCCAACCCTGAAGATTTTTTACAACAAAAGATACAATAGCACATTTCTCCACGGAATGCAAGCAGAATTTTCTTGACTTTAAGAAAAAAAAGTTACATAATAAGCATTAAGAATAATCGGGTTTCCGATTATAAAAAAATAAGGAGGCATCAGAGGTATGAAGAAATTCACAAAACGTATTCTGCTGCTGTTGACTGTTTTGGCAGTAGCATTTTCAGGGGTTTGGGTTGCAAAGCCTTCAAAGGTATCAGCAGCCTCGTCGGACGGCAAAATAATAGTAGTTTCGCTGGGTGACTCATACGCATCGGGCGAAGGCATCGAACCTTTCTTCTGTCAGGATAAAGACGCTGCCGAGAAAGTACAGGATGAAGACTGGCTCGCTCACAGATCTCAGAAAGCATGGTCAGCACTTCTCACCGTAAACGGAAACAAAATGGTAAAAGATGACAACTGGTTCTTTGCAGCAGCATCAGGTGCTGAGACCAAGGATCTCTATGAAGGTCAGGAAAAGAAATACGACTATGAAGGCGAGAAGGGTTCCAAGAAGCTCGCTCCCCAGCTTGACATCTTCGACAAAGTAGAGAAAAAGTACGGAAAGAACGCAGTAGACGTAGTAACCGTTTCAATAGGTGGTAACGACATCGGATTTACAGATGTCATGACATCAGCTATCATGTCACAGGCTACCATCGATACTAAGCTTGCACAGATTGCAGAACTGTATGAGAAAACAGCAAAGAAGAACATCAAAAAGGCTTATCAGGATATCGCTAAAAAGGCAGGCGACCAGGCAGCCATCATCGTAGTTGGATATCCCCGACTTCTCTGTGAAGACGGATTTTCTGTAAACGCAGGTTTTATAACAATACAGGTTTCTGCTGAAACCACAAAGAAAGTAAACGAATCTGTTGACGAAGTCAATGCAAATCTTGCAAGTCTTGTAGATGAGTGCCGTGCTGAAGGCTTAAACATTTATTATGTACCGGTTATAGAAGAATTCGCAGGTCATGAAGCATACTCAAAAGACGCATATATCAGCGAAGTAATCACAACACGTCAGGCTGAGGATCTGAGCGGCGGACCTGCCAGCGGATATTCACTTCATCCAAACGAGACCGGTGCAAAGACTTACGCCAAGGCTGTACAGAAGGTACTTGACACCGTTATAAAGGCTTCTTCAAACAACAATGATGATAAGAAAGACAGCACCGCTCCTGTTGTAACCCTTAAAGCTAAAAAGGGCAAGATCACTGTAAAGTGGACAAAGGTTGAAGGCGCTACAAAGTATCAGGTAGTTAAATACGTAGACGGCAAGGAAGTAGTCGTAAAGAAGAGCACCAAGAAAACATCCTATACCGTTAAAGGCGAGAAAAAGGGTACCGAGTGTACATTTGCAGTAAAGGCATATGTAAATAAGAAATGGACCAAGGTAACCGATTCAGACAAGGCTACCATCAAGGCTAAATAATCATTATACATTCACTTTCAAATATGGCAATATGGTAAAAAATAAGGGATTCAGTTCAAACCTGAATCCCTGTTTTTTAATGTCATCTTGAAAACGCCTTCTGCTTTCTCCGATAACAAAAGATGCTATGCATCACGTTTTATTATTGTACCTTAACCTTGTCACATATCATATTGATGACTTTTTCTTTGAGCATGTTCTGAACCATATATCCGTTTCCGTATGTGGTTACCTGTGAATCGAAATCTTCTTCAGTTCCGCCTTCAGATACATAATACTGTTTAGCTTCATCCAGGGTAGCTGTTATTCCTTCTGCCTCAGCTACGGCCTGACAGAACAGTGCAAACTTCAGATCATTCGTAACCTTTTCATCGAGGGATTCATCATACTGCTCTTCTGTCATCTCATATGTCTGTGACAGGTAATCCTCAAATGAAGTATACTGAGCTTTACCCAGATAGGTCAGATACATCTGATTGTAATACTCATAATAGGACTGCTCGGTAGCCTTAAAATTGCTCTTGAGCTGTTTCTGGTATGCTTTGGGAGTATCCTTTAATGTGGTGTTTTCTACTACATAATCGCTGACGAAATTCGAAAGGTTTGTCTTGTAATTTGTATCCTTCAGATACTGACGATATCCATCTGCTGTGGTAGCATACTGTGAAAGCTTTTCTGCTACGAACTCGTCTGTGAATTCAGGTGTAACATATATTCCTTTGAGTGTTACCGCAAATACTGCTGCTTTTCCGGCAAGATCCTCTGTACCATAGTCCTCAGGGAATGTTACGTTTACGTCAAATGCATCACCGGGCTTATGTCCCACAATCTGCTGTTCAAAAGTATCGATAAGTGAACCGGATCCAAGTACTATGTCCTGATCTTCTGCAGTACCGCTGTCAAAAGCTACTCCGTCAACCGTTCCGGCATAATCTATCTTTACTTTGTCGCCGTCTTTTGCTTCAAGTTCAGCAGATTCATTGAGTACCTTGTTGTTCTCAAGAATTGTCTGGATATCACTTTCTACCTTGTCATCAGCATATTCTATATCGCTGAGTGAAGCTGTGATGTTATTGTAATCAGCCATTGTGATGTAATCGGAAGCCTTGATGTCTTTGATCTTACCGTTGTCATCAAGCTGTGCCGAAAAGTTCGAATCCGCAGTAACCTGTTTGTCTTTCTTTGTCTGGTCTTTCAATACCACCAGTACGACCACTCCGATAATAGCCAGGATCACCAATACTGCGACTACCTTTGCTATCACGGCATTTCTTTTTTGCCTGACTATCTCTTTTTTTCTGGCAAGCTTTCTCTGCTTGCTGAGGCTCATTTCCTCATTGTTGCTTTCTGTTTTCATCGTGTTATATCCTCCGAATGATAATAATCTGCTTAAATGTACATGAAATTAGTGAATATTCTGTGAAAAAAGTGTGCTTATTTTATTTTCTTATTCGCAGTATTAACAGCCTTCTTCCACTTCTCACTGCAATATTCTATTATAGCATCTACATCAGCATTCGGCATGATATTCCATATGAGATCAATACCTATATCTATACCGGGCAAAGTACGTTCATAAGTTACAACACCTGTTTTAGCTTTGGACATGAGCGGAATAGTTTCATTCAGAGCCTTTTGGTCGAAATTACCTTTTTCTGCCTCTCCGATAATCGTATTATAGTCCTCATATCCCTTGACAGGATTTGTATACAGATTCCATGCAAATGCTATCTTCCATGCTCTGTCGGCATCATAGCAGGCAGGGATCACCTGGAAATTATCATCGAATAGTGACACATAATTCTTCGCTTTAGGACCCTTAGGGAAAACTACAAAACCCATATCAAAATCTGTGCAGCTCATCTCACCATAGTTTTCGGCAACATATCCCAGATCCACCATAAAAGCAGCTTTACCTTCTTTAAACTCTTCCTTATAGTAGTCCCAGCTCTTATCCACCGAAGTATGGTTATCGAATTTATTAAACATCTCAACGCACCATTTAAGTGCTTCTACGGTCTCTGCCGATTCGAGTTCATAGGTGAATTTCCCTTTTTTGTCCTTTCCTATGAAAGCTCCGCCGTTTGATGCCACCGCCATTTCTATCATGTTAGTTTCATTAAGTGTCAGACCGTATACATCATCTACGCCGTCCCCGTCCAGGTCTCTCTGGCATTTATCCATGAGTTTTTCAAACATATCCCATGTCCAGGTTCCTTTTTTCTGAGCCTCATAGATACTGTCGGGATCGATGCCTGCATTTCTTAATACCTGTTTATTGAAATATACTCCGGTCCTCGGCTCCGAATATCCGCTATAGAATGCATAGATGCTTGAACCGTATGTATATTTTTCATGTACCTTGTTTCTTAAAAACTTTTCTTCACTAAAGTCAAGACAGTCAAGAGTAGAGAGGTCATACATCATGCCGGATAGAAAAGCCTCGTTTACATTTTCATCATAATGAAGTGTGAATACGTAGTTATTATCATCACCGCCGCTTGTTACATAGTTTATAAAATCCGAACCGGCATTACCCCAGTCCGATATACCTGCTTCTTTGATCTTGAAATTATATTTCTTCATCATTTCTTCACGGTATTTTTCTACACTCTCTTCATATGCATTCTGGGGCTCAGAAGCATAAGTTGAATCCGGGTAAGGACTCCACCAGTCTCTGATGATGATCTCCATTCCGCCCAGATCGATATTCCCGGTATGTGTCGTAACCGTTTTATTTTTCTTCGAAACGGTCACCTTACATTTATATACGTTTCCTTTTTCATCATAAACGGTTATGGTAGCTGTACCGGCCTTTTTAGCCTTTACTTTACCGCTCTTGTTTACAGTGGCGATTTTCTTATCAGAAGTTTCGAATTTAGTTGCTTTAGCACCTTTAAGTTTAAGCTTGGTAGCCTCTCCTACCACAAGCTCTGTCTCTGTTTTATTAAGCTTTGCCTTTGTAGCAGCCTTGACAGCTACGTCCGCCTCAAAAAACGGTGTCACTACTGTTGATATAGCAAATACGGATGCGGCCAATGCTCCGCCTGCACGTCTGTAACTCATATATATTCCCCTTTCACATGGCTAATCTTCTTAACATATTAATTTAATATCCAAACCT
>JAEEKN010000095.1 GCA_016282435.1 Lachnospiraceae bacterium
ATCACCCTTTCGTCTCTCTGGGAAACGGCTTCTGAAATAACCTCTTCCCATAATTCCGAGTGAAGCTTTTTACGCAGCGAGACATACCAGTCTGGCTTGCCGGCAAAATTCGCGGTCTGTACCATATAAATATTCATAATCATCCATGGCTGGTCTTCAACCCATGCAACAATATAAGAGATTCTGTTGGGGAGGCATTTGCCGAGATCTTTTACTTCGTACCTTTCAATGATGCTCTTCTTGAGTAAAGTAACCGTTATCAGGCTTCTTGGATGTGCACGGTAGTCGAAGGAAGGCGGGACAATTATGTAGTAATCTTTCCCGAAGGCCTCGTATAGATTATTAAGATACTTCCCGCCTCCAGAGATGAACTCTTGGATGGCTATGACTGCGGCATTGCCGTACTTACTCCTAATATACCCGGCGAATCTTTTGATTTTTTTTTTATAGGACATGCCCTTTGATACAGGCATCCAAGAGTTAAAGTTAAAAGAGAGCAAGTTCTTCTTTATCATTTTAAATCCTCCTGTGTTTCAATGGTTTTAAGCGCTTCAAGTAGATGCATCCTCTGGTTTATTTGTGTTCTAAGCGCTATAGAGATCACGCTGATTTTGTTTCTATCATTTGCGGGGTTACCTGCGTGTAGGATTCTGCTCAATATTTTTACAATTGAATCTTCTTTCACAAACCAACGCTCACCTAGCAAAAAAGCAATTTCCCTGTTCAGAGCCTTTCTTTCTTCCGTACAAAGGTTTCTATAATACCTTCGTATAGCATCCTTTAATGTCTCCGAGATATCAGCGTCCAGTGCTAAGTAGTTATAGCAGGGAGTTGAGCTTGTTGCATACACTTTCCAGTCATAACAGCAATGGTACTTTAGTAAAAAAGAGATTGCTTTCTTTAGTTCCAGTTCATTTTCATACCAGTCCATAATATTCTTTTTCCCCTTGTTCTGTCTAGTATAGATATTGTAGGCTGGTACAAGGCCCCAGCCCGGGCAAGTTCAGTTAAATTTTCTTGCTGAAATGATACCCAGCTTTAATAAGCACCTTGCGGACAGCTTCAATGCTCCTGCCAGAAGCCTTTGCTATCTCACGGATGGTCATCTTACGTGCTGCATATGTGTCGATAATTTTCTGATCACTCATGACTTATCCCCCTTTCTATATGACATCGTTTGTTTTAGTTACAAGGAGATTTTATCACTCTTACAAAAAAATGTTTGACAAAAAGTTTGACAAAAAAGAACTTCCTACGCTTAGGAAGTTCTAAATTCATTCTTTAATATGGTCATAAATGCTTTTATCAATTCTTCTTCGAATAGCATGTTTTCAGATCTGTGCGCGTTCGTTCTGTTATCTTCTTCATGGATTTTCTTTATATATATACTTTGACGCTTCAGCATATCATCATCCGGATCAATACGGAATTTCACCCATAGTTTTCCAGACTTAATCTTGTAAAATAAGCTTTTATCCTTATCATAAATATCAAAAGCAGGATCGAAATAAGTGATTGCTTCATTAGCTTCAATCCAAATCGGATCATATATACCAGAGTAGTCCGCCATATGGATCATATCAGAAACAGGTTTAAAGACGTTCTTCCATTTGTCATTCATTTCCTGGTCAGTTAAGTAAAGCTCATCAATAATATAATTAATCTCTTTTATCCGATCATCATAGAATCCTGTTTCATCTACTGTTTCATTGGTAAGATTAACCGTATAAAGTTCCGAATCGGCCAACAAATGGATCAATGATATGATATAACCGGCAATATAATTATTCTTTTTCGAATCATCAAATCCAACAATATCATGCCATTTAGCCTGCCTATCGTCCCATTTATAAGATTTTTCCTTTATTTTATCATCGTACTCATCAATGTAAGTATGATTTAAGGGGTTGAAATCTGCGTTCCACTGTAAAGATAATAACATGCCCACCAGTTTTGAAGCCATCGCATTTGTGTTTATCTTTCCATTAAACAATAAAATATCATGATACCTTTCGGCTGTCCGGCATTTATCCTTACCATCAGAATCATTCATTGATGCCAGCTGCGCGATCATTTCATAAGTTTTCGCTTTAGATGTGGAGCATTTCTCCAAAAAATCCTCATAATAAACCTTTTGATAAAAATGATACTTCTTACCTCCGTCGTTTATAATCATACGTTTGGGAACAAACTTTTCTTTTATTTTTGACATTGTATCTGACATATTATTTCACCTCAAAAATAGAATTAAAATCCATATATTCTCTCTTCGCTACATGCGGGTGAAGTATATTCTAACTATTTATATTAGGTTATTTTTGCACAGTTTTCACTTCACTTCTATAGGATACTCGGATTTTTCCAGGTCGTAATACATTTCAGCTTTTGTCTTTTTCTTCCTGTGTGTTTTAGGGTCGATTTCCGTTTTGTAATGAACGATCTTGAATTTCTTCGAAAGCTCCGGGAATCGTTCGGTCAGTAGGTGTATTCGCTGTGTAGCACTGTAAAGCCTGGCGTATGAGTATTCCGTGGGACAGTATTTCCCGTTTCCGTCATCCCAGTATACCTTATAGATATCCGTTGCATCTTTGTCCATGTCCGGCTTTCCTTTCATGTTGTTTCCGTTTTTCAGCAAGTTACTATATTGTTTATGTTTTCCTGCTAAATTATTCCGGCTTAATCCACATCGCAGGGCGCGCACATATTTCCTGACTTGATTTTTCAATCAACCGCTGATATGTTGCCTCTCCGTCAGGGTTAGCGTCCTCAAAATCATATGATATTATTGCAGAAGCATAGTAAATCCCGGTCTCATCGAATGCGCTTGATGAGGCTTCCCTTGGCCACCAGCTACATGAACCTTCAAACTTGATATCATTCTCCGAGACATAGGATCCTTCCTGCCTAAGTTTTTCGCAGTCTATGATAATTGCGCCTCTTTCAAGAGCATATGCGGTAGGTTCACATGCGCACTTTACATAACTGTATGCGAAATACGAGAACACTTCACCGGCTCCGAGTGCGAAAACCCTGTCGTTGGTTTTTTCTGATGATAAGTTCTCCAGATCGTACGGGCTATCAAATGTCTCTATCTCTGTCTCTATGATCCGTTCTTTTTCCTGAGTATTGAATGCAACTTCGTAAAATGAGTTATTCATCCAGTTCCTTAGATAACTATCTTTCCAGGTGGTGTTCTCTCCTTGCCTGTTATATGGGATGGCATCGAGTCCGTATCTGCTGATAACGAGCATGCTGCCGTCCTCCTTCTCATCGAGCACAAGCCATTCTATGGGTTCTTTGCCATTAGAAGGATCATTGTCCTGCTCATAGCTGCCGAAAACTATTATAGGTGCTTTGTTAAGTATGATATTTTTTGATTTGCTTTTAGCACCCCATATTTTCTTTCCTTTGGATTTCTTGTATGCTCTGACCTTAAAATAATAATGCCCTGTTTTCAGGTTATCAACGGTGTATGACTGGACTTTCTTGCCGTTTAGATTAATATCAGCTAATTTTTTGTATTTTTCATCGTAACTAGACATGATGTATATCCTATATCCATCAGCTCCGGTTGTCTTGGATATATTCACGTTGATCCCGTATCCGTCTTCTGAAATTGACAGACTGATCTTCGGTTTCCCCGGCTTTTCCGCAGCAGAGGCTTGTACATTATCGCAAATAGAAATATTGCTGGCAACGAGTATTGTCACCAATAATATGATCCCGAGCTTTTTCAAAATAGAAATGTTCTTCATATGTTTCGTCCTTGTCTAATTCTTTTCCATGGAAGTAGGAAATATGGTTTTCTGGATATGGCTATGTCAAAGCCTTTCTATGCATAACCATGCTTATCTCATAGCTCCGTAATCAATATTTATTATATACATATATAACGAATAGTCAATATTAACATCAATTTAACAAAGGGAAATAGATAGCAGAAATTGCGTGTTTGCGTTGATTTATAGGTGTTTTAGTGATATACTATTTATATAATAAAGTGTTCAGAAAAACACCTGTTAGCGTGAACACATGTACCCGACTATAAAAAAGTCAAAATATCAATATAATGACTAATTTCTGTTCACAAAACTCTAACAGGGTTTTCGTGAACAGCGAAAGGAATGGGCATGGATTATTATCTTGTAGATTATGAAAATATAGGTACAGAAGGCCTTAAAAATCTAAACCGACTTAATACTGGAGATTCCATCGTGCTCTTCTACTCCGATAAATGCAGGAACATCTCTCTTGAGGTTATCGACCATATTATTAAGTTGAAGCTGCAATACAGTTGTTTTAAGGTTAAAAATGGCACAAAGAATGCCTTAGACTTCCATCTATGCACTTATCTTGGCTATCTGATCAAACAGAGTGGCTCTGAATCTTCCTATTATATAGTATCAAGGGATAAGGGTTATGATTGCCTGACCGATTATGGAAAAGAACTCGGAGCTGAAGTTCAAAGGATAGACTTGTCTGTTGAAGAAGTACATGAATCTAAACAAGAAGTTGCCCCAGCAGATATCCCGGTGTTAAAACCGGTAGCAAAACCAAAGCAGAAGGTTAAGACGTCTGCAACTACGCCAAAGAAAAGTAAAGTAAAGGCATCCGATATGGCTACCTTGAAAGAAATCAGCAGCGTTGTTTCAAAAAATGAAAATGCTAATGAGGTCCTTAAGATATTTAATCAGTACAAGACAAAGATTGCTATAAACAGCGGATTACTTAAATTGTTCAAGGATAGTAAGAAAGCCGGGACCATATATGGTAAGCTGAAACCGTTAATGAAGTTAAAGAACAAATCATAAAGGGGTGATTGAATGAAGTATGGTTATGCTCGATGCAGTACGACTGAAGAACGCCAAGATATTGACCGCCAGAAAAGGGAGCTCTTCTCTCTTGGGGTTGAAAAAGACAAACAGATTTTCTGGGAATATGAAAGCGGGATGAAAGACGATCGTGCCGAGCTGCAGAAACTTATGGATATTGTCAAAGAAGGAGATACCATAATAACCACAGAAGTATCACGACTCACAAGATCCACCAAACATCTCTGCGAGATCCTTCAAACCATACAGGAGAAAAAGCTGATACTTAATATTGGAGGATCGTTTGTGGTTGATTGTAGCCATGGGAATATGGATCCCATGACAGAGGGAATGCTTAAGATGTGGGGAGTATTTTCTGAAATGGAACGCAATCTCATTTCCCAGCGCGTTATATCCGGAATGAAGAATGCTGCCGCTAAAGGAGCTAAGTTCGGACGTCCGGAAGTGACTAAAGAAACATTGCCGGATAAGTTCTGGAAATATTATCAGATGTACAAGGATAAGCAGATCAACATTACGGATTTTGCAAATTTAATGAAGGCCTCTAGAACCACTATATACAAATATATAGCTATTGCAGAAATGAAACAAAAAAAGATATCTTAAAGCATTAATTCTTTGCTGAATTAATATCTAATCTGACGATATTCAAAACCCAAAACAAAGAATAAAGGTAACAATTATGTTAATGATAATAACAAAGTTTGGTCCTGTTGCTGGAAATGTATTTGATTCTATTAAGAAATCTATAGGGGATCTTTGGGATAGTTTCTTAGATGTTATAAAGTCAATCCTTTTGGTGCCATTAGCTATTGTTGCAATCATCATTATAATAGCAATCATCTTTGGTATACTTGTTATCATAGATGAAAGAAAAAAGAAGAGGAAATATCAAAATAGTTTATATTTTAAAGAAACTGGGACAACATGGGATCAAATGCATTCAGGGACTGTTGAAGATGCGGGTTCAGAAGCAGAATATCAGCTTTCGGAGTTTATTCAGAATCGATATGGGAAAAAGGCGGAATACTTTATCAGTGCGATATTTGAAAAAAGTTCAAAGGATGATACAACCGAGATTGATATGCTTGCAGTAACACACTCCGGATTGTTAATATTTGAGTGTAAAAATTATAGTGGTATATTGACAGGTGACTTAAGCCGTAATGGGAAATGGATTAAGACAAAACTATCAAAAAACGGAAATGTAATAGAGTCTGAGGAGATAGAAAGTCCTAT
The DNA here is from genome assembly GCA_016282435.1 of Lachnospiraceae bacterium. Lineage (GTDB taxonomy): Bacteria > Bacillota > Clostridia > Lachnospirales > Lachnospiraceae > RUG11977. The sequence goes on from JAEEKN010000095.1 coordinate 6,072, forward strand.
TTTTCAGAACTATAAACACAAAGCTACATTAAAAGGAAAACTTCAGTTTGACAATAAAATGGATCACTTTTTCTTACATTCCATAATTGTCTTAAAAAGCTTCCCTGAAGGTTCTAAATTTACCGGGAAAATAGATTCAAACACATATGTTGCTTCATTAGATGGAACATATGGTGAGGGATGCGAACCTTTAAAGAAAGTGCTTGACCGCATTGATAAGCAAGTAAGTTCTTTCTCAGATGAGGATATTAAAATGTTGTCAGATAGAATTAGAAACAATAGCCGTCACGGGAAAGAGGCAATTGAGCAGCACATAAAAAACATGAAGGCGCGTCACTCAAATCAACAATAGATTATTATGCTTTCGTGAAAAATGGGAAATAACTCGAATTCTGAAAAAGATAAAGTATGTCAATGTTCACGATTTTTATGCTTTTATCCAAGCATCCCTTACGATATGCGGGTGCCGTAGGATACGAAAATGTTTCTGAAAAAGGAATCGAGAAACTTTTCTCTTTCTGATTCAAAGGAGAAAAAATAGGGGGACGGGTGATGACTGTCGGGGAGGGTAAGAGAGTGTAATACCTCTACCTCTACCCTGTACTTCCCTGACACCTCACCTTGTTTCCAATCCTTCAGTCTTCGTCCCCATATACTTCCTTACGGGAACTGACCATCTTTTCATTTTCAATTTCCCTGTATTCGACAGTCTTGATCACATCCCCACCGTCGTCCTTTATCACGGTAATAATCACCAATTTAAGATCCCCGTTCTCATAAAACCTTTGGGACTCTTCCGTTTCACCAGGGTCTATCCTGGTATCCTTCTCTTCAACCAGATTCCCATCTTTATCAAACATATCCTCTTCGATGAAGGTAACCTCTATATCGGATTCGTACCACCATTCCTTCTGATAGGTGACATTACCTTGCTCATCGTAATGCTTTTCTAAATAAGCGCCGCTCTCTTCTGCTTCATAATATGTATTCTCCGAGATATACCTGGTTCCGTCGGCACCATAAGTATATTTAAAATGATATTTCGGATAAAGCTCATAGTTCTCCGCGAGTATCTCATATGTGCCGCCGGAAACGTTCCCGTTACTGTCGTAATCATATTCGAGCTCAGAATATGTCTGTCCGTCAGGTGTCTTATACATGATTCTGACCGTCTGGCCTGTTATGGGATCATCTTCCTTTTCGGGAACAAGGTTATGCTTGGACATGAATGATTCTGTCCGTCTGGATGATGCCTTGGTCTCCAGCACCTTTTCTTCCGTGCTGCATACAATTTTGACTGTAACTGTTCCTTTCGAAGGATCCAGCATGTATATCTTTGGGATGCTATCATTCGTTACGTACCAGTATATCCTGCCGTTAACGTATACAGGTTTACAGTCGGAAAGATTTCCCTTAAACGTCCTTATCTCAGATACCGAACCGTCGGCATAGTATCTCACATAATTAACGGTCTTTTCCGTTATTTTACTTGAAACATAAAAATCACTGACAGCCCCCTCTTCCCAGAAGACATAACCTCCCGATTTCTTCCCCGTCGAAACTATCTGCGGGTTACCTGCAGTCAGCCCTTTATCCTTATCATACCTGATCCTTGTACCGGTCACACGTTCATTATCTTCGTTATCCTTTTTTGAAAGCAGTGTGATATACAGATCTCGTATCATATCCGACTGCGTATTGCCCTGTCCACCGATACCGTCATAACTGTATGCTGCGACATAACCCTCCTCTGTCTCGGCAAATCCCCCGAGACGGGAGCCCGTTGACTCCAGGCGGTCTTCAACCACATAAGGTGCAATGTCCTGTACGATGTATTCCTTATTGCCGTTAACATCCGTCCCTTCCTTATTAAACTCCAGAACATTTACCACGATACCCCTGGGATAATAGTCCCCACGATTAATGGTAACGAGCCTTCCAGAATTATCTACAAGAACATCCTCGTCGAATGCATGGCTCACATAACCCGGTTGGTAACCATACCCGGCCCAGGTTATAGCCATCTTTTCCATATCCACTGTGACAAGCATGTTTGACTGATGTGAAAAGCCGTCAGCACTACGGTATCTCCCGTGGCCCGTATAGATAAACAGCAGGTCTCCTTTTTCAGCAAAGCATACACCGCCGTACCTAAACACCTTTATGGTATTCGCACCGCAAAGATCTACCTGTCCGCACTGTTTCCACTTCTTATCATATCGGATCAGTCTCATTACCATCTTGGAATCATCTTCATCCTCATTGTACTGACCGATCACAACAAAGTTATAGTTTTTGCCGATGTATATGCCACCGAAAAACATGTCCTCGAAACGGAGTACTTTTGTATCTTTAAGATTCCAGTCAGGACCGTACTCTTCAAGATAAAGGCTTGCGGAGCTGCCATCAAACTCTGACTCCGCACGGAAGAAACTTCCGTCATATTCATACAGGTATGAACGGTTCTTTACTTCTAGATAGGCATTATCGTAATCTGGGATCAGGTTCCTGCTCAGATGTATATCACTCACGCTGAGTCCGTTATCATTTTGGGTCTTCTCCCCAGCCGGAGACCCTGATTCCCCCTGCCCAGTACTGCCGTCCGTACCAGGCTGTTCGGATACCGGGGTTCTGCCGGAATCATCCTTGTCATCCTTCGAGCATCCCATATCTTCTGAGGTGTTACCATGGTCACCCTGTCCGGTCTTTCCGTTAACCGTTATTACGGGATCTATATTTCCTATGATTTCAACCCGTATATCTGCAGAAACCTTATCTATTACGGTACCTTCTGCACCTGCGAGAAGTTCAACCTTCATATCTTTTGCGGCAGTGATCTTTACGGGTATCGAGGTCCTAATCGTGCTGTCCTTAGCCTTATTCCCAATCCTTATCTCTGCGCTTTTGTCACCGCTGACATTAATATCGGTCTTATAAACCAACATGATGTCCGCCGAAGACTTTACACCTGCATCAACCGAGATAACCGCGCCATTCTTCTTGCACTGCATTTCCTTTGCGGAAGCCTTTGATTTCAGCGTGAGCCTGGCTTTTTTGGCAGAGAACGTGATCTTACCGGCTTCCTTTCCCTTTGCAATAGTAACCGCTGCATCCTTATCCTTCACCGTGATATTGTTTCCAGAAACGTTCTCGGAATATGAAGCAACTGAAGAGATCACGATAGAATTGAACTTCGACTTGTTCGTCATTTCCGCTTTCGGTGCATTTATCACCAGTTTCTTGTTAGTTGCTTTTTCCCTCTCCGGTATAGACAGCTTAACCTCTTTAGCTGTCTTAAAGGTTACGGTGCAGGCTTCCGTCCTGCCGACAGCAGACAAGAGCTTCTTCTTTGTCGATACCTTTATCGTCTTATTTGAAGCCGCATGTGTTGGTACCATACAGAGCATCGTCGCAACAACAAGAGTCATGACCAATACCCTGTTCAGTCCTGCACTTAGGAGCATCTTTTTTATCATCATATACCTTTATTCTCCTTTATTTGTCAGTATCGCATTACACAAAAAGTATGCCACAAATCGTGCCAAAAGTCAATGGCTCATATCGTGCCATGATATGATATCCTCGTAAGGAGGATAACCCCATGTACGAACGTATCAGAAACCTTCGTGAGGATTCAGATATTACACAGCAGCAGATGGCAGACATGCTCTATATCAACCGACGTACCTATTCCAGTTATGAGATAGGTTCCCGTGGCATGCCCTTGCAAATCCTTGAGCAGATAGCTGACATTTTCAACACGAGCACTGACTATCTGTTGGGACGTACAACCATCCGCCAGCCCTATCCCCCTTAACTACGTTTCGGCCTTGCTTAATCTGATTTATTTATATTTTTATTGGTGGATGTATGCTTCATATGTTTTATTTATAGCTTCTTCATGCATAGCTCCCAGAGATTTCTTTTCTATTTTTGTCATCCCATTATATTCCGTCTGTTCATTTGAGCATAGACTTCCAAGGTCAAAGGTCATCTGGTCCATTTACTCAAACATTTCCTTCAAACCCCATATATTGCTGAGATCCTCTATCATATAAGCCCCCTGTGCATCCTTTTTCCTTCACGGTTATTTTCTATGGTGCCTGAATCTCTGCCGCATTCTTTTCTGCCTTTAATTTTTCAAGCCTTTTTCTTTCTGTATATATCCATTCGCACTTTTCGGAACAGTATATGACATCTTTACCTATCGGACCATTAGACTTGGCAGTTACTGCTTTGCCGCACACGGGACATTTGAGTTCTAACCGATTAACCTTTGTGCGAGACTTTTTTACCCTGCACTCATATTCTGTCCGACATTCATCTGAACAACACTTCTCATCTGGACGTAATATTCTTTCCCCTTCCGGAAGCTTAAGGGTAATCTCCCATTTTTTCCGACATATAGGGCATGTCACTTCTTTCTGGCGCTCAAGGAGAAATCTTTTTCTTTTGCTCTTTAGGAGCCTTGTCCTGCAGTCTTTTGAACAGCACAATTCTTCTGCAGTCAGGAGCCGTTTTTTTCGCTCTTTTTCAAGTTCTTTGATCATGAGTTTTTTCTTGCATATCGGGCACTTCCCGTCATCGTTCAGTCTCCTCAGCAGTTTCAGTCTTTCCCTGACTTCGTATATTTCTTTGCATTTGTCTGAGCAGCACGACACTGTCGATAATAATAGCTCGTCCTGTGGCATGACCAGTTTTGCTATCCACCTCTTATGGCATACCGGGCACTCCGATTTTTTCATGACTGCTTCAGGAGGCTTCTTAGCCGGCCGCCATCCATCAGCATAGGCTTTCTTCACGCATTCCATGCTGCAGAATAATTTATTATTACCCTTGACAAATTCCTTCCCGCACTGCTTGCAGACCTGGAGTCTACCCTGTTCTCTTGCGACAGACTTTCGATATTCTTCCCTGCATTCTTTCGAACAGTACCAGGTGCTTGGAAGTGTACCATTATAGGTATCGGAGTCTGCTAAGCTTCTTCCGCACCACATGCATGAAGAGGATTCTTTATTATAATTCTTTTTGAAATCCTTCATGCATGTCCATGTACAGAACTTATACCCTTCCCACTCTAACAGATTGCTCCATGTATTCTTGAACTCTTTGCCACATCTTTTGCAAATATACGAATATACTTCAGGCGCTTCCCTGTATGTATTTAACCTTTCCTTTGCCTCTAACACTATCCTTAAGTTAAGCTTTTTGTGTTTTAGGCAATCATCGCAGTATTTCCTTATTTTGGTTTCCGTCTGGAAGATCTGACCGCATATAGCACATTCTTTCTCTATTTCCATAGTATAATATCCTTAGTATCTAAACGCTATTTTCTCTATAAGACTTTGTTAAGGGATTCCTTTTCATAACGTTTGTTACAGCCATTTTCTCCGACATATAAATAATATATTTTCTCCGTCTATTTTAGAATGAGAAATTATGCTTTCCCATCGTAGTCCTTTATTACACTGTCAAGTAACCTCCGGTAAACAGTGGTACGGGTATCCTCGGAGGTCGCAAGAATCTTGTCCCTGTAGTATGAAATATAGTTCTCAATCCATAGGTCTTTCTCTATTTCCTTCCTCCCCATTGGAGCGTGCTTCCTGGCCTCCAAAACAATGCTTTCAAGCTCTTTGTCAGTAAAACCCGGAAACATTTCTTTGTAGAAATCATAATCGATTGTTGCATTTCTTGCCTTTGCGCCCTTAAGCATATCAAGCATATTGTTAATTGTAGGCTCTATATTGGCCTGTTGCAGTTCCATATATGATACCCGGATTTTTTCCATGTCGTATCCTGAGGTACGCAAGATCTCCCGCATCTCATCCATCCGATAACTTTCGCCTATAATCTCTGACAGCTTCAGGAGCATATCCAGCTCTTTAGTTGGATCCTCTTTTTCAGTGAGGTGCTTTGTAACCTCAGCTGTTTCTGGTTTGGGCTCTGGAATCTCTGCATCAGTGATCTTATCCCATCTTATATAAAACCTGATGCCGACCACCCTTGCTCCTTTACCGGATTTTATCGGCATACAGCGAAAATGTATGTCTGTGGCATGGTTCTCGCGGCATAGCCTTTCATATTCTTCGTCGTCCTGTTCATAAATGCCGTTGCCCTCCCAACCGTTAATGACACTGCAGGCTCTCGTCAAAACCTTATTCTTAAAGCCTTTCCAGTTATCATCGTAGGTACGGTCTTCCCGTGGGAGAACTTTTTCTGCTTCCTCATAGTTATTTTCTTTGATAAGCTTCGCACAGGCTACCTGTGACGGATCAATTGATGAAAGGTCAACCTGATTCAATGTCGTCAGAAATTTAAATTCTGAAAGTTCGAATTCAGTAGCATACTCCTTTTTTGGTGGCAGACCTTTTTTCTTCTGGACACCTTCCCTGTAAGACATCTCTTCTCGAAGCAGCTGATAGGCAGACCATGTGAAGAGGTCTTTTGATACTTTTCGCATGGTGTCTGTGCTCAACATGGTGTAACCACCTGCATTCTTCAGGTTTACAATCTTGTCTTTTATGTCAGGGTTGAACTTGATCCATATCCGACCTGTACTTTTGTCATAGAGTGTGCCTATAATACATGCCGTGTCCGCCATTACCCCGTTATTATTATAAATGATATGCCACGTATTTGTGAATACTTTCAGGTTCATCATCTTTTCCATTTCTGATGAGTACCGGCTTGTCTTGATGTTCATCATCTTTTTCAGTTCAGAACTCGAAAAAGATGCAATAAGTCCGTCTGAAAAATCGGTTCCCGTTAGCTCTTTCACACGGTCATACTTCAACTGAAGGGCTGTGCCTTCTATTGAGGATCTTGTCCGTTCTTTTGCCTTGTAAATAGCCATAAGAAAGGATTGTTCGCTAAGTAGTGTTGTCTTCCCTATTCTTTTTATAAAAGCGTTTGCTTTGTTGATGTAGGCCGGGACATCAACATCATATCTTTTGGTGTCATCTAATGTTTCTAAAAATGACAGCTGTCCGTCATCGCCTATTGCATATTTGTCCTCATCTTTTACAACCAGCGTTCCAAGATTTCCCATCTGTATCACCACCATGTTTTATTTGGGGTACTCTGTGAATAATGAATCCCTAAGTTTGATTGTAGTGATTTCTGTCCTTTTGTCAACATTTTTGGGTACTGATTGTAACAGTTTTAATAATATTGATTCACACAGTACCCCGAAATACACATATCATGTACCCTTATATACAAAAAAGAACACTTTTTTGGATGTTTGGAGATGTTCCGGGCTTACTGTATATTGATATTTTATGATTTGGAGGTACTGTATGAATAACGGTCTGTCATTTCGGGGTACTGTGTGAAGCTCTGTTTGCTGTTTTGGGGTACTGTGTGAATAATTCTGACTGGGATTGTCCAGCAAGCCACTTCAAAAAGGTGTATAATAGAGCTTCGTCCTTATATTTTTACAGTTTGCTCATTGTGGGGTACGCTTTGAATAATCTGCTGAGTTTATTCTCCACATGGTATCCCAAAATGCTTCTGCTTGATGTATGGGGTTTACGCTGACACCTCGAAATATGCAGAACAGTTTCGTGCAGCTATTCAGTCAGTACTCCAAAAAACATTTGGGTTAGCTTTGATTTTTCAATCAGTCCCTGAAATGTAAGTAACAGAGATGTATATTTTTTCAGTCGGTACCCCGAAATACTTCTTACAGGACTATATAGACATTCATCTGGTATCTTTTATAGCTCACATCGTACCCTCTAACCAAATAATTTTCTTATTCATGCAGTACCCTGAAATATAAATACATGGTACCTTTCGATTATTCATAGAGTACCCCGAAATAGTCTGTCCGGTATCCAGAGTCATTTCACTGCGTACCCCGATATAGGCGCGGAAATCCTGTTTTTCCTGAATATCTGCCCTTTGTAAAAAAATATAACAAATATAAATTATAGTGGTAATCTCATATAAATGAATGATCAACGGCAACAACATGGTGGCAGTCGTGTTACTTCTTTGTAGGATTCGAATCTTAATAGAAATCTGTATTCAAAAATATCG
>JAEEKN010000096.1 GCA_016282435.1 Lachnospiraceae bacterium
AGTTTTGCATTCGACAACAACACATGACATCTGTTTTATAATATGTAGTGGTCATATCCCAGCGCCTCCTTTTTCTGTCTTTCGGTTTTGTTTCATCCGATGTACATGTTATAACACATATTACCTACTATGTCAATAGGTTTTAAAATAAGCAAAATTTATAGCAGGTTATCAATTTAATTGATAACTAAATCACATTGTAAAAAAATAGGCATTCCATCAATACTCTGACGGAATGCCAAATCTTTAATCTCCTACTTTTTTGATAAACAGTTCAAATGTACCATCACCGTTATCCACAAGTTTCAGAACTTGATGACCTTCTTCTTTGATGCTTCTGGGTACGTTCTGAACAGGTTCACCGTCATTGATATGCACCTGAAGTATCTGCCCGTCATCAAGCTCCTCTAATGCTACCTTTGTCTTAACGAATGTTACCGGGCACACCACATCGGTAATATCCACCTTGTCATCTGCTTTGATATCATACTCTGCCATTTTAAATGTCCTCCCTTATTTTTTAACTATACTAAAGTTAACTCCTTAATCATCAATAATTTCAAGTTCTTCCTTCCTAACAGTCCTGTTTCCTAACTCTCCTTCTACGTGAAATCCATTAAGCACCGGATTTCCTTCTTCCATAAGAGAAAGAATAAGGTAACTTGCTTTACTGTCGTTTGCCAATCGCTTATCTTCCTCTGACGGTCTTGATGGAGATTCGGGATGCGAATGCCAATTCCCCAGAGGAACCAATCCTTTTGCTCTTATATCCTTTATGGTCGCCAGATGATCTTTAGGTGAAATGGTAAAATGTTCATTTGTATGATCTACATTTTCAAGCAAGTATATCTCTTTTATTTCTCTTACTCCATCCTCTCGCTCTATACCGGCTATAAGTCCACATGCTTCATCCGGACGTTCTTTTAATGCATGCTGATATATTTTTTCAAAATCGCTTTTTCTGATCTCTATTCTCATTTTCTCTTTCCTTACGCAGGCAGTATCGCCATAGTCCTAAAGAATACACATGTCTGCATATCCTTTAAGACATAGTCTGTGTGCCTGCAACACAAACTACCGGATTACTCCGATGGCATTTCAACATTTATAAGGTTGGAATAATTAGGAATACCCTTCCTTGGGTCTACTATATCTTAATACTAAACCATTCTCTTGTAAAATCCCGATAATTTATAATGTGTTATCAATCCATTTTATATCATATATACCCGTTCAATTTTTTTAATATTCTTCTAGAAAACTATGCCGTACACCTTTCTTCTTGTAGGCAATAACAGTATCTAAATTCACATTTTCAACACTCTTAAAAATATTAGACTCTATAAAGGGATTATCCTTTTTTAATTGTGCTATCAGCTTCTTTGTCTCCAATCTCTTAGACGATGTGGTCCCATCCTCATGACAGGTAGTGCAGGTATCAGTAAAATGACAGGCACACTGAAGAAAATGCAGATCATTATAATCCCTCCAAGCACAGATATCGCTTTCCCTGATAAAATACATAGGTCTGATAAGTTCCATACCGGCGAAATTGGTACTGTGGAGCTTCGGCATCATAGTCTGTATCTGACCTCCGTGCAGCATACCCATAAGGATTGTCTCTATCACATCATCATAATGATGACCAAGTGCTATCTTATTGCATGCAAGTTCTTTAGCTTTACTGTACAGATATCCCCGCCGCATTCTTGCACAAATATAGCACGGGCTTTTTTCTATAGTGTCGACCGCATCAAAAATGTCACTCTCAAAAATACTGACCGGAATACCCAGTGCCTTGGCATTGCTTTCAAGCAGCTCCCTGTTTTCTTTGTTATATCCGGGATCCATAACAAGAAAAGTCAGTTCAAAGTTAACCTTCTTATGCCTTTGTATCTCTTGAAACAGCTTTGCCATAAGCATTGAATCCTTGCCGCCGGAAATACACACCGCAATATGATCGCCATCATTGATCAGCCGATATGTCTTGCAGGCTCTGGCAAATGGAGAAAAAAGACTTTTATGATATTTTTTTCTTATACTGTCCTCTGCCTTACGCTGCTTTTCTTCCCTTTCTGCTTCATTCAGCATTTCAGACCTGATATATCCTATATATCCTCCGGCAAGACTATAACATTCCTTATCAGCAAGGCTGTTCAGATCACCTATTTCCTTTGATTTTCTTCCGATCTGGCAGTAAAAGACCAACTTTTTCTCCGGTGCTATATCAGCCATTACAGAACTGTCTCCGGCCTCAAGCTCATCCATAGAAATATGAACTGCTCCGGGTATCATACCATATGAAACCAGCCCCTCATCTCTTATGTCTATAAGTACATAAGAGTTCTTCTGCCATTTTTTCAGATTTTCGAATGTTATTTCTTCCATTCTTTTTTCCTTTTTTAATCAGTTTCTACTACCGCAATAACCTCAATCTCTGCCAGTACTCCCTTAGGAAGTGCTGTCACCTCAACACAGCTTCTGGCCGGTTTACCTGTAAAATACCTTCCGTATACCTCATTAAACACTGCAAAATCACTCATGCTTTTGAGGAAGCATGTGGTTTTCACAACCTTTCCCAGATTACTTCCTGCGGCTTTCAATACGGCATCCAGATTTTTGATTATCTGTTCTGTCTGTCCAACTATATCCATCGCTTCAATCTGACCTGATACCGGATCGATCGGTATCTGCCCGGATGTATATATTAATCCGTTTACTACTTTTGCCTGTGAATACGGTCCTATTGCCGCCGGTGCATTTTTTGTTTCGATACTGGTCATATTTATCCCTTCTTATTTCTGTTGTTTCATATATTAAAAACAAGGACGTTTCCCAAGTCATTTCTGACAAAAGAAACCTCCTTGTAAGAGTAGCATCTTTTACCTACTATGTCAATAGGTCATTCAAATAAAACTTGAATCCTTTACCAATCCATATTCGTACGATGAAACTTTTCTTACGAATGATACTATATCTTCCTCGTGTTTTTGTTCCTTTTCATAACTTGTTACTTCAGATTTTGAGTCAAGCAGTGCTTGAATCTGATTATCATTATGTGTAAGAAGCAATACTACTATTCCCGCTTCATTAAGATGCTTAATAATAACAGGCAGTTCATTTTCTTTCACATTTTCATCTGCTTCCAAAAGATATGTATGTCTTCCACCTAAAATCAGTTTCTTTTCAACCTTTTCAAGCAATGCCTTGCTAATCCCCTGAGAACTCTTAAACAATATGGTTACAGCCTTTTGGCCAAGGACGGAACTTCTTGTATCCTTTGTTACATTATCTCCGATCAGTCCGCCATTCTTTTCATACTCTTCAACCACACCACACGCACTTGTGGCAAAAGATATCCTGTCTATAAGTATCAGCTCGCCCAGTGTTTTATGATCTTTAAACTTTGCGATGCTGATCCTGTCAGTAAGAGATATCCTGCAGACTGCAATCTCGTTTTTCTGAACAACATCTGTTTCTCTGAACTTTCCGGTATTGACATCTATTGTATACAAGATTTTTGTAACTATACCAGGTATAAGGGAAGTTCCAAGTTTAACAAAATAATTTATTCCGTTATGAAGCGGAGTATCATCCATCCAAAGGATGGTAGCGGTCAACGAATCGGCTGTTTCAATCCCTGCATCCTTTACTATAACAGAACCACGCGAAATGTCTATTTCCCTGTCTAACTGCAGCGTTACCGCCTCTCCTTTTACTGCACTTCTTTCTTTTTTATCTCCGACATAAATTGAATTTATCCTTGCTTTTTCTCCGCCGGGAACAACGGTTATTTCATCTCCTTCTGTAATATTTCCGCTTTCTATCTGTCCCTGGAAACCTCTGAACGTGTGGTCAGGTCTGCAGACTCTCTGTACAGGAAGATAAAAGCCTTTTTCTTCTGAATTTTCGGATACTTCTACATTTTCAAGGTATGAAAGCAGGCTTTCTCCTGTGTACCATTTCATAGTATCCGTGGTATGTGCAACGTTGTCCCCTTCAGTCGCAGATACAGGAATAATCTTAATATTTGCCAGCTGAAGTTCCTTTGCTAGTTCCTCAATCTCTGCCTCTATTTTATGAAATACGTTTTTATCATATTTAACAAGATCCATCTTGTTGACAGCAAATACAAAATATCTGATGCCCATTACAGAACAGATGCGGGCATGTCGTCGTGTCTGGATCAATACCCCCTTAGCAGCATCTACAAGTATGATCGCCAGATCTGCAAATGAAGCACCTACAGCCATATTTCTTGTATATTCTTCGTGTCCGGGAGTATCTGCCACTATAAAACTCCTGACATCTGTCGTAAAATAACGGTATGCCACATCTATTGTTATGCCCTGCTCTCTTTCCTCGGTCAATCCGTCAAGCAAAAGAGAATAATCTATTTCTCCGTTTCTGCTCCCGACCTTTGATTCGAGAGCAAGTGCTCTTTCCTGATCAGCATAGAGCAGTTTTGAATCGTATAATATATGTCCGATAAGTGTTGATTTTCCGTCATCAACACTTCCGCATGTTATAAATCGAAGTAGATCCTTCATCCTAGAAATATCCCTCCTTCTTTCTGCGTTCCATGCTGCCGTCACCACTGTCCTTGTCAATGACTCTTGTGGTACGCTCAGATTCTACGGCACTCAGAGTTTCTTGAATTATGTCATCCAATGTCACAGCATCCGACTCAAAACCTCCTGTCAGAGGATAACATCCGAGTGTCCTGAAACGTATCTTCTTTGTTTCTATTTTCTCGCCTTCCTTTAACTTCATACGGTCATCATCAACCATGATAAGCTGTCCGTCACGTTCAACGCATGGGCGTTCAGCGGCAAAATACAGCGGAACTATATCAATGTTTTCCTGTTTTATATACTGCCATATATCCTTCTCAGTCCAGTTTGAAAGCGGGAATACACGTATGCTCTCACCCTTATGAATTTCAGTATTGTAGAGCTTCCACATTTCAGGCCTCTGATTCTTGGGATCCCAGCCCTGTGCTTCATTTCTGAATGAGAAAATTCTTTCCTTCGCCCTTGATTTTTCCTCGTCTCGTCTGCCTCCGCCAAATGCAGCTGTAAAACCATATTTTGTAAGTGCCTGCTTTAAAGCCTGGGTCTTCATAATATCCGTATATGATGAACCGTGATCAAAAGGATTAATACCCTGTTTTACACCTTCTTCATTTGTATAAACAATCATATCCAGCCCGTACTTTTCCGCCTGTTTATCTCGGAAAGATATCATCTCCTTAAACTTCCAGGTTGTATCTATATGCATAAAAGGGAACGGCGGTTTTTCCGGATAAAACGCCTTTAAGGCCAGATGCAGCATAACAGAACTATCCTTGCCGATAGAATACAGCATTACAGGCTTCTCACATTCTGCTGCCACTTCACGCATTATATATATTGCTTCCGCTTCCAAGCTGTCTAAATGAGTTAGTTTTTTCATCTGTTTTTCTCCTTTTTCAATCATAGGGACGGTTCTCTGATTGATTCCCTGATTGATTAATATGCATTTGCTTCTGCGGTGTTGGTAATGATAACCTTTTTCTCACCGTTACCTCTTATGACAGTCCACTCTGTAACATTACCATTCGTCTTTAATGACATCCTGCCACCACGCCCTCCTATCTCGGGAGAAAGCTTAAGCTCAATGGCAGATACAGGACATTCCTTTACACATGATACACAGCTCCAACAATCATCTTTCTTTTTCAGATATGCCTTTCCACCGTCATTTATCCTGATAATATTACCCGGACAGACATCTATGCATTGTCTGCAGCCTATACATTTATTTTGGTCTATTACAACACCCATTTTACTCACCTCTTAATTTCAATCACGGGGACGGTTCTATGATTGATTTACAACTTCACAAGATTTCTCTTGAAAACTTTTACCTTACCATCCTCATATACAGAGTTGATATAACATTCAAAATCCTTATCTTTATCTGGATAATCAGCGTTCTCCTGAAAACCGTGCCATCTGGTTTCTTTTCTGGCTCCCAGATGTGCAATCAGAACCTTTGAAACTATAAGACGCTCCCTGACTTCATATGCTGAGAGCAGCTCATCCGGATCGGCCAATGAAAGATCAGACCACAACTCAAGTAACCTGTCTATTTCCTTTTCTGCTTTTTTTAGTCCGCTTTCCGTATATTTATAGTTTGTTCTGATACCGCCTGCATATTCGTCCATTATCTTCTGCATGGCATTCTCAAGCTGCTTCGGATCATACTTACCTGTCGTATCGTTTTCCTTCCCGTTATTACTAAATACTTGTGAATCATATTTATTATTTCTATTTAGAAAACTTTCATATTCGGCCTTTTTCTCCAATGCCTGTTTTATCAATCTGTCTTGATCAACCGTATCATCCTCTTCGCTCAGGAATTCAATAATTCCTTCTGCTGCTATCTCACCTTCAGCCAAGGCTCCCGTCACATATTTCTGGGGTGCTCCACCCGCTACATCTCCTGCAGCAAACAGACCAGTAACAGTTGTGCTCCTGTCTCTGTTTATCCAGTATCCACTGGCTGTATGACCGCCAACCACATACGGTTCCGTGCCTTCTATCTCAACATCTTCTTCCGAAGGACCCCTTCCGGAATCTATCCATTTTAATGTCTGAAGCGGAGCCATGTTCAGGTATGCTTTGTACAGATCGTTTTCCTGTTTTTCATCTATTCCGGTTGTTTTAAGATAACAGGGACCACGTCCTTCCAAGTTCTCAACTACTGTTCCCCAAAGTCTGTTCGAAGTCTCCAGACCATATTTTTTTTCGTATATCTCTCCTTTTGAATTTAGCTGTTTTGCTCCGACACCCTGTGCCAGTGTACCTGTCGGTGCTATGGTATCTTTACATCTGAGAGCAATGAATCTCATCTCAAATGTAGTCATCTCTGCCCCTGCAAGTATACCCATGCTGTAACCTGCCCCTGTATTAAACGGACAATACCACATCTGATGTGAATTTTCACCGGGATTGTTAGGTCTGTAAATACCTGATGCTCCACCGGTAGCTATCAGAACAGCTTTAGCCCTGAATTCATAAAATGTCGCATCCTCTATGCCAAATCCATATGCCCCTCTTACAATACCGGCATCAAATCTGTAGTCAGTAATATTTACATGATTGTACACTTCTACATTGGGCTTAGCATATACAGCTTCTGCCAATATGGGTTTAATATTTTCTCCGTTAATTTTTAAGTTTCTCCAGCCTCTTGAAACATACTTACCGTTTTCGTCCTTAAGGATGGTTAAACCTCTTTTTTCCATATCATGCGTAACCGAATTAAGACGATTGCATATATCCAGCAACAAGTCTTCTCTAACTATTCCATCTGCATCCTTTGCAGCATAATTCACATAGTCCAAAGGCACATGCCCATCCGTAATATAAGCATTTAATGCATTTACACCTGCAGCCAGACAACCGCTTCTTTTGATATTTGCTTTTTCAGCTATCACAACCTTTATTCCTGTTTGCTCTCCAAGCCTGATGGCTGCATAACATCCCGCCGTCCCACCGCCGATGATCAATACATCCGATTCTATAATCTTATGTTCCATATGTATTTTCTCCGATTCATCCATCGTTTTAATGTATATCATGTTAATTGAAAAACTGTCTCAAGTAAAATACTTTGGATTGATAAACTGTTATCAATTCATTTTATAATATAAAGTTAGTGTCTCTCACACATAATAATGCTCTACATCTACTTTACGCATAAATAAAGAGGAGAAACCGGTTACCCGGCTCTCCTCACAGATCTCTTTTACAATATTTTTTCAAGTTCCTTTGCAGAATACTCTCTTATACCGATATTTACAGGCAGTTGTTTTTCGGATGTTACCGTATAAGCTTCGAGTTTTCCGTGCTTTATACCATTTTCCTCACTTCTAATATTCCTTATGAATACAAACTCGCCTGTCTTTATATCCTCTTCGGACACCAGAGGCAAAATCCCGTTTTTCAACAGTTTTTTATCAGTATCTCCCTCATAGCCCTTTGCGATTACAGCAATACTTCCTGATGCTATCAGATACTCTGCGGTATCATCACTGATATTTCCCACTGTATCATTTATTGCTGCGATTCCCGAAAGCTGGGCATGTCTGATACGAAATCCTTCGTATTTTTGTTTCAGAAATCTTACGGGGCCATGTAATTCTTCAAGCTTTGCCACAGGACAGCTGTCAACCTGGGCTGCCGATTCTCCACTCTTATATGGAAATGCTAATTTTGTAAAATTCGCTATGTCTTCCTTGTTCGCAGGGATAGACTTTGTTATTACCTTAAGTGCTATATCTTTCGTAAGAGGTCTTTTTTCATATGTAAGATCATCCTTTTTATATGCCATACCATGTTCTCCTTATACTCTGTTAATTTTTCACATAACCAATATCTCATTGAAAACACCTTCAGTGTATCCTCGATATACTATACTTATTTTACAATTGTTACTCTGTCAGGGAATGCTTTTTCAACTGCAGTTGTAAGTATATAATCACGTACATTGTATGCTTTCTCATATTTGTGCTGTGAAGCGGCCCAATCTCCTATATTTTCCAGATTTTTTGCCCCTTCTTCAGTAAATCCAATAACATATGTTGGGGTCTTCCAATCAGATTTAAAATTCTCCGGATCAACTCCAAGTTTAGCTGAAAGTCTGTTTGCTACATCATCAAGATGCTCGTTGATATATGTTATGCTTTCATCAAGAGCAGCCAGATAATCTGCCAATAAGTCTGCGTTTGCTGTAATGTAATCATTGTTTGCCACAAGATAAGCTCCGGTAATAGCACTAATCTTCTCTGAAGGTGCCACAAGCTTCCATCCCAATCCCTCATACTTTAATGCCGCAGAACCCTGAGCTACTACTGCTGAGGCATCTCCGTTTGTAGCTGCTGCAAGTGCCGTAGATGTAGAATCTGCATTTACAAATTTCTGTTTATCAGGATCAAGTCCCAATGCCACCTGTGCGTACCAGTTTGTATACTCCGATCTGGTTCCTATGGCAGTGATCCAACCTGCACTGTTCTCAAGTTTTGAGAGATCATCTGCATATTCCGGAGCAACATATAAACCACCTGTAGTAGCATTTGAAACGGAAAGTTCTGCAAAAAATGCAAGTTTATTATGTTCCAGAGTATTTCCTATACGGTTAACCCCCGCAAAATCAGCAACCATACCAAGATCCGATGTTCCGTTTACTATAGCATCAACTGTATTTATACCATAAGGATATTCTATTGCTTCAATCTTAATTCCGTGTTTTTCGTATATTCCTTCTTCCTGTCCTATGATAGATGCGTAATGATCGGCTGCTCCCGTCATGAATCCTATACGAACGGTACGAAGTTCTTTTCCTGAATTTTCCGTTCCGGTTGTCTCAACCGTGTCACTCGTTTTTTCATCTGCCTTCACAGCACTCCCTGCGCATCCTTATAAAGATGCAATACTAAGTGCCAATATTAAGTATAATCCTAAGTGTCTTTTGATTTTATTTATAATTTTCATATTTTTTATTCTCCTTAAAATTCTTTTCTCTGATATTTATGATGAATCCGAAATGTTTCTTTTTCTGTTCGGCCGGTATATCAACAACCGGTCATTCCTCCTGTCGAATAATATCTATGCATTTTTGTTTTCCTCCGTTTTCAAGTATGAACGAAGTATACTCCCTATGAGTTCATATGTAAAATATATAGGATTTATAAAGTGTTATCAAATTCATTTATAGCAAAAAAATCACCGTTTTCACGGTGACAAAAATTTAAATCAGATGCTTAAAAGTCTTATCTTCATATGCTAGAATAGCAGCTCCCAAAGCCCCTGCAAAAGTCGGGTCAAATTTCGTTTTTGCTATCGACAACCCTATTTCTTTTTCCAATGCAGCCACCATACCTATATTATGACTTACACCGCCTGTGAATAAAATATCTTTCTCAAACCCCACTCTTCTAAGCAACCCCTTAATCCTTCTGGCTGAAGCAGCATGTATACCGGCGGCTATATCTTCTTTAGAAACGCCTTTCGCCTTTAATGATATTACCTCACTTTCGGCAAAAACTACACACTGACTACTGATATCTATAGGGTTCTCACTGGCCACGGCATATTCGCCAAGTTCATCAAGACTCAATTCGAGCAGAAGTGCAACTTTTTCCAAAAATCTACCGGTGCCTGCTGCACATTTGTCATTCATGATGAAATTTACAACATTCCCTGTAAGCTTATCGACCTTAATCGCCTTTGAATCCTGTCCACCGATATCTATTATAGTTCGTGTTTCACTGTTCATATAGTGTGCACCCATGGCATGGCATGTAATTTCCGTTATTCCCTGAAAAGGAATAGTCCCGAAATCCATGGCTATTCTTCCGTAACCCGTTCCAACAATACCTGATATGTCACTATGTAAAACTCCGCTTTCTTCAATGAGTTTATCAAATATTTTTTTCGCAGTCTCTACACTCGAAACACTGCTCGGCATAACTACAGTATATATATATCCATCATACAATAAAACCCCTTTTGCAGCACGAGATCCTATATCGATTCCGACATTTCGGGCTTTCAAAATATTTTCCGATAGTTTTTCATCCAAATATTCGTCTATTTTATATTTCATGATTCTCCTTCTGTAACATTTCTATAAAAGCCTGGATTCTTGTTTTTACCTGACCCGATACTGAACCAACATCAAACGAACCTACAAGGTTCAATACGGGAATATTATTCTCTTGAAGATATTTTCTAGTCATCTCAAACTGTATGCTCGTCAGAGAGCAGCCAAGAAACCCATAGAAGAGAACACCTTTTGCACCATATTTCTGAAACTGATTTAAAAGAATACCGTTACGTTCAGCCACAGACATGGAAGATCTGTCACTAAACTCAAATTTTACTACTGCTTCTATAGGATCAAGTGATTCATCAAAAAGGGTATAAGGATTATTAGGAAGAGAAAATGCCAAAATAGCTCCTCCCGATTCATCTATAGTTTCATAAACATTAAATTCCTGTCCTCTTGCTCCATACCATCCCAGAACTACTTTTTCATCATGATATTCGCCCTCTTTTAAGCTTTCAAATTCCAATAAAAGATCATCTATAGTTTTCTCGTATTCTTCCGGATGACCAAAATAATGACCGTTGCCTATCATCATTATCATATAAGAAAGACTACTCATATAAGTAGGGAACTTAAATCTGTATTCAATTATTTTCTGGAGTTTTCTCTGAACTCTGTTATATTTTATCTGTTCTCTTTTCATTCCTTCGATATCAGGATCTGCTCCATCATTTAGCCATTCAATTTTGCGAAGCAATTCATTCCTATAATGTTTTTTCATTTCTTCGGAACGTACTTCGCTTTTTCTTCCCGGATTAAACCCTACATCAAAAAGATTTACATCATAACCATAATCTTTCAGCAGTTCAAATATCATATTATAAGGTTCACAGTCATGGCTGGAGTAATTAATCTTTTTGGGAAATCTATCCTTGTAAATCAGGAATTCTCCAAGATTAGCCTTTACCATAGAGCATGTTTCAACAGGAATCTGAAAATGGTCCTGAGCTTTTGTGATTTCCTCAATAGCCCCAAGTCTTCCGAGTTCAGTATACGATGCCGGTATTACTCCGTTTCCGTAAAAAATTGAAGGATCTGACATAAGTCCACAATTCCAGGCAACTCTTTTTCCGGATTCATGTTCTCGGATCAAAAATGGGATATAATCAATATACATATCAATTATTTTTCCTATCGCAGGCGAGTACTTTTGACGTACATTCTTATTATCCAGCAAGTGTTCCAACTGTGTCTTAAGATTTTTCTCATCACTCATTTACTTTCCCCTCCTTTGACTCAAGCATTTCCATAAATGCTTCCACCCTGATTTTTATCTGACCTTCGTCACCATGTGCATAATCACTGGTAATCACCAAAATCGGGATATTATTTTCCTGAAAGATATCGGTATACTTTCTGATTATCATGCTGTAGCAGGGACAAAACTTCAGAAAATAAAATACAACCGCATCTACATCATATTCCTTTGCCAACGACAACGAATTCTCAACTACATGATTTAACGGTTTCATCCTGGCACAAGGTGCTTTCCCAAGATAACCTTTTGCTATATCTTCATCCCATATTCCTGTATTGGGAACATCATTCAAGAAAGGACGTAATCCGGTACAATTGTCTTCTGCAACAACATCTGCACCCATTTCTTCCAGGATTTTTAATACCTTGTCATCCCCGTCAGCTGCAACTCCACCGGATAACAATATTCTGGGCTTGCTACTTTTTTCTTTAGGTAATTTAATATCTTTCAATTGTTCCAATATCTTCTTAAGTTCGCGAATTAATACTTCAACCGGAAGATAATAATAGCTCATAGCAATCTGTTTAAATTCCGATCCTGAAATTACAGGTTTATCTTTTTTTCTGTATTCGGATATTTCCCTGATCATTTTTTTTGCTTCATTGTATAATGCAATATTTCTATTGATGTCTTTATCAGTGATTTTTTTCCCTGTCAATTTTTCTACATCTTCCTTAAAATGTAGAACCTCAGATTTAAAATACTCCAACGAAGACTTTTCTTCCCGTAGCCTGGGCATATTATATAATGTCGCAGGTACATAAAAATTATCTATAGCTTCTACTGTATTTTTCATACAGTCACACGTATAAAACGTATACACCTGATCCGTAGCCTTTGTAAGAGGATTTTCCGTAATAAATTGTCCTAGCACACTTTTCGTCATATCACAAAACACACTCTGTGTGACTGATTCTCCCGCCATCACCTCATCCTGAGTCCCTGCATGAATTATTCTGTAATATGCCACATCCGCAGCCCCTAATATCTCAACCGGAACATATGCGCATGTGTAACCGAC
This sequence comes from Lachnospiraceae bacterium, assembly GCA_016282435.1. GTDB lineage: Bacteria > Bacillota > Clostridia > Lachnospirales > Lachnospiraceae > RUG11977. Next base: position 12,936 of record JAEEKN010000096.1, read on the forward strand.
AGTTTTCTTTTTTCCTGTCCGTCCGGAAGCAATCAATTCCTTTTCATTTTCTACTGCCGTTTGAAGGGAATACAAATCCACATATTTTCTATCCCCTTCTTCACTTAAAGATGAAACTCCCTTTACACTTCTTTCGCTTGCAAATACAGCTGCACCGAAAGCACCGGCATAAACAGTATCAAGTTTTGAATCCACAAAAGGAATTTCCAAATATTTTTCAAAAGCTTTTCTGATTCCTATATTATTTGAGACTCCGCCTGTAAAAAGAATATTTTCTTCAATACCAATCCTGTTTACAAGATTTGCCACACGGGTAACAACAGATATGTTAATCCCGGCTGAAAGATCCTCCACCTTTAATCCCTTCGCCCGCCCGGAAATAATCTCAGACTCTGCAAACACAATACATTGCGCACTTATTGAAGCGGGATTATCAGATTTAATTGAAATCTCTCCGATATTATTTACATCTTCACCGAGAACTGCTGCAATTCTTTCCAAAAATCTTCCTGTGCCAGCGGCACATTTATCGTTCATGGCAAAATCCAGAACCTTACCGGTTTCAGAATCAATTTTTATGGCTTTTGAATCCTGTCCTCCTATATCAATAATCGTTTTGACTCCTTCAGCAAGATAATGTGCCCCCATTCCATGACATGCTATTTCGGTTACTATACTGCCGGGTATATCCGAAAAAGATACAGCCACACGTCCGTATCCGGTAATGACTATATAGCTAATATCTTTACGTTCAAGTCCGCTAGTATTTAACAATTCAGAGATTAATGTTTCTGCTGTCTCAGTCATATCAAAACCTGTAGCAGTCAAAGCAGTGTAAAACTCATCATTTTTGAGTAAAACTGCCTTTGCCTGTCTTGAACCAATATCAATACCCACTGCTATATTTGCTGAAGGAAGACTTTTGTTACCGATATATTCCTTAAGTTTCATCATATCACCTAATCCTATATATAATATTCTACCTTATCCTGTCCTTTATCTTTTAGGCTAAGCATAACTTTTCTGCGAAGATCAAGGAAATCAAGACTGCTTCTGTCTCTTGGATGATCAAGATTTACGTTTATAATATCCTTTACAACTCCGGGTTTTGGAGATAGTACAAATATCCGGTTACTAAGATAGATTGCCTCATCGATATCATGTGTTACAAGAATCATTGTATTCTTCTTTTCTTTCCAAATATTCAATGTCTCTTCTTGCAACTTTTCTCTAGTAAAAGCATCCAAAGCTCCGAAAGGTTCATCGAGCATCAAAACTTCAGGTTCTGTTGCCAGAGCCCTAGCAATGCTCACTCTCTGTTGCATACCTCCTGACAACTGAGACGGATATGCCTTTTCGTATCCCGAAAGCCCTACAAGATCTATATGTTTTTTAGCTATATCCTTTTTCTCTTTTTTGCTATACTTTTTATCCAACGTAAATGAGATGTTTTCTTCAACAGAAAGCCATGGAAATAACCTGGGTTCCTGAAAAATCATGCTTATCTTTTCAGAGGGTTCGTTTATAGGTACATCGTCCAGATAAATATTTCCTGATGTCTGGTCTTCAAGATTTATTATCAGTTTAAGTATTGTGCTTTTTCCGCATCCGCTTGAACCTATCAGCGATATTATTTCGCCCCGCTCAATGCTTATATTTATATCATGAAGCACCTCTATTTGCTTTCCACCTATTTCAAAATTTTTTTGAATATTTTCAAGTCTTAATATATTTTCCGACATTTATACACCTCTTATGCAGAAACCCCTTTTATTTTCTTGTTCATTTTGTTTTGTACAAGCAAAAGAACCCTATCAAACAATAACCCTATAAGTCCTATAATAAATACTTCAACATACATATTCTGCGCTTGAGCCATATCTCTGGATACCATGATCATATACCCGATACCACTTGAAGATCCCAACATTTCTGCAGCAACAACACTCATCCATGCGGTTCCCAGACCTAGCCTCATTCCCGTAAGAATTGATGTCATAGCAGATGGAAATATTATCTTAAACAATGTCTTCGAACCCGGAATTCTATAGGTGTATGCGAGTTCAATAAGTTTACTGTCTGTATTCTGAACACCTGCAAAAGAGTTAAGCAAACTCGGCCAGAAGGCTCCTACAATAATAACCGCTATTATAGTACTTTCTCCAATTCCAAAGATAATAATGAAAATCGGTATTATCGCTATAGTAGGGATGGGACGCAACACGTTTACGAACAGAGTCAAGGCTTTATTCAATGGTCTAAAAACACCCATTAAAAATCCAAGTGAAACACCAAGAATCGTACCTATGGCATACCCCGTAAAAACACGTCGCAATGAATCCAACAAACCCTTTTGCAATTTTCCCGCTTCAAGAAGATTCAGAAAGCTTTTCCATAATGTAGACGGTGGCGGCGTAAGCGTAGCTTTTAACGTTCCGTTTTTTACAGCAACCTCCCATAATATAAGAAATAATACTGGGATTGCCACCATAATTCCTATATCCACTAAATATGAAACGGGTCCTTTCTTTTTTTTGTTTTTTTTATATCCAATCATTTTACCAACTCCGTTTATCAATCAGGAAGATTTGCAAGTTTTGCATAAGTGTTATCATATACATCTTCGGCTGTCTTTCCTGTTGTATCCACTAAGCCGTTCTTTTTCAGCCATGACAGTATTTTTTCTATTTCGCTTATCGCAAGCTCGTTAACCGTTGTCACTTCCAAATCATATCCCAATACACTCTTGACATACGGAGTTGCATCTGTTCCCAGGTATTTATTATAATAATCTCCAAACGCTTCAGGATCATCCTTGATAGCCTTTTCTATAGCCTGAACAGCTTTTAATAATGCAGCAGTAAGGTCAGGATGCTTTTCAGCAAATTCTCTGGATGCTATAAAATAATGAACCGGGGCTGTAATGATCAGTTCATCCGAAATAACCCTGGCGCTTCCTTCATTAGTAAGGATTTCAGCCTGTGCCAGTGTTACATAACCGGCCTGAATTTCTCCTGCTCTCAAAGCAGTAGACACATCTGTTCCGGCATTTATAAGATTTACTTCGTCAAGTGAAATACCCGCTTCTTCATAAAATCTTGCAAGTGTATAGTGATATGCGGTTCCAATAGCTGTTCCTACAGTCTTTCCTTTTGTTTCTTCAAGAGAATTTATTCCTGAATCTACAGGTGTAGCTATTGCTCCTGCTGAAGATGTCGATTTACCCAGTATCGCAATAACCTCAGTACCATATCCACTGATAGGCCCCGTAACAGAAGGTAAATTACCTTCAACTGAAAAATCAAGCTGCCCCGCTGCTATTGCTTCGTTTACAGCCGGTCCACTCGCAAAATCATATAATTCAAAACCTACATCATAATCCTTAAAATATTCCTGCAAAATTCCCTTTTCTTCACCATAGTGGAAGTACAATATCATATTTACTGCCTGATCGGCGATACGAATTGTTACATGTTCCTTTTTTGAGTCAGATTCCTGATTTACATCTTTTGAAACTTCCGTTCCTGACGTTTCCGTTTCCTTTTGCTCTGCTTTTACCTGGTCTGTGTTTTTTCCACACCCGGTCAAGCTTCCAATAACCAATACAACAACCAGTAACAAACTAATGATTCTTTTTTTCATAATATTACTCCTCGTATAAATTTTTATAAATTGTTGTTTCAACAATGTGAAAGTATACTATTAAAAAATTTTCATGTAAAATACATAGGATTGATACTACCCCATCAATATTTTCTATTACTAAAAAATATTGATAATAAATAAAAGAAAGACCAACCCACCGGATTGGTCTCAAATTGTTTGTCAAAGTCACCTCGAAAACGCCTTCAGCGTTTCCTCGGTAACAAAACGATGCTCCGCATCTCATTTCAGTCGGGGCTTGAACCCCGCCTGAAACGAAG
>JAEEKN010000012.1 GCA_016282435.1 Lachnospiraceae bacterium
TACTAACTAATTATAACATAACTCTTGACATAGTCAATGAAATAATATATAGTCAAAACGAGCTGAACAATGAATTTTACCATTATCCAGCTCGCTAATTGTCTTAGGAGATATAATTTACAGAAAATCTTTCACACACTCAAATATAGAAATCCCGGCCGTTTGAGGACTGGGATTTCTTTTTGATTCCATTATTTTATATGTTCCATTCGTACTTGAGTTGTTATAATTGTTTCAGATAATTTTGTAGTTTAATAATATATCTGGCTTGTATCAAAGTCTATATCATTTGTATCAAATTCAAGTACTACAGTTTCGGCACCTTCAAGATACATAGCTTTCCAAACAACTTTTACAACATTATTGTTTTTGTAGAAAACCATATATGCGTATTTGTCAAGATTTTTTTCGCCGGATACAGACACATATAATTTTCCATCTTCAACTTTAATATCACTGATATCTCTTTTTATGATCTTTCCTGATGACTTACGTGATTCAACACTGATATTGTATGTTATATTATTGAAATCCATATACGGTGATATACTAAATGATACAGGGATCAATCCTTCACGATCCTTTGGAATTCCCATACCTGTGCCAACAACTGTTCCCATCGACTCACCGTTACCATCGATCATCTCAACACTTATATAAACCGATACATTATCATCCTTTGGAGTAACCTTGAAGTACAGGCTTCTCTCATATAGGCCGGTATATTCGATGATTTCAGGACTTACACTTACATAGGTACTGTCAAGCCCTTTTGTTGAATCCATACTCAATATTCCATAAGTTTCATCCTGCATTATCAAGTCGCTTATCGGCAGATCTGATGAATTTTCTATAGTTTTCTTAGGTATTTCCTGACTGTAGTTTTCGGCTGTGATTCTTCTTATTTTCCCTCTTAACATACCGAAGATAAATATCATAAATGCCGCAAATACTGCAATGGAAATAACCATAACATCACGTTTACGATTATTATCTCCAAATCTTCTTCTGTTAGCATTTTCTCGATGGAAAATCTCTTCCGGGCTCAGAACATGCTGATTATTATACTGGTTGTTATATTGGTTGTTATATTGATTGTCATATTGGTTATTATAGCCATCGTTATTTTGATCGTTTACTATATTATTTGTGTTACTATAAAGTGAATTATTGTCATTACAAATATTAATGTTATCATTTAAACTACCTTCTTTTATTACAGAATTTTGGGATGATATATTGTCAATACTAATGTCTGATTGGGCTGAACCACTGGTATTCATGTCCGTCAAATCAGGTAGTACCGGAGTAATCCCATTATTAATATCTGTATCCCCCAAGGTAGAATCAACACCCTGAATAGGTAACATCTCTATAGGTGAAAGCAGATCTACCGTTTCAAAAGATTTTTGATCGTTATCGTTCACGTATACTCTCCTTTCAAATCTAACCGCGAAAACATAAAGATGCTTCACATCCCCCCACCTTCGCTACGCTAAGAGGTGGGGGATATCTTCTGTTTTGTTATATAATATACAAGTAGAACAAAAATCTCAACCCATAAATCTGCAAAATAGACGTATTTAATCTGCAAATGACGATTCATTAAGCTTTATTAACATAATTTTCAGAGCCAAATCCCCCGACTTCGTATCGGAGGATAAAAAACCAATATATGTTTTTGCGACTTATATAAAACAATAGAAAAACGACAATATCCCTACAATGATGCCTCCAAATGATACGTCAGACAGGTAATGGGCTCCGAGCACGATTCTAGTAAACATTATGATCACCGAGAACAAGAATCCGAGCAATGCCAAAAGGAACTTTTTATCCCTTAACTTTGGACTTAGCCAGGTCATAGACTGAAAACAAAGGATCATGGATGCGCTCAAAATACCATGTCCACTGGGGAATGAACGGAACTCGCTTTTATTTATTCCTTGATTCTCTATGTATTCCGCAGCATGTGTAAAACGCTCATACCAGGGAATATACCCTATTCCTTCCTGCCCTGTAACTACCAGTCTGTATCTCGGACGATTGAATATTCCTTTCAGAAGCTGTAATGAGCCATATGCTATTACAAGAAGGATAAACAGACATAATATATGTTTTACCAGCTTCGCATCATCGCTCTTTTTAGCCAGTCTGTAGCCGAGATAACACAGGGGGTAAATAGTTACAATACTTATCCCCAGAATAACAGGGATATTCCTGTCCGTATTCGGAAATATACTACCCAGGCTGTCGCGTTCTGCCAGAGTTCCTGCACCTATAAATCCGATGAATGCTATAAAAATCACCAGTAAAATGCATAAGAATACTTTCATGCCTTTTTTAGCATTAGAATGTAATGTACGTTCAAATAAACCTCCGGCAAAAACGACACAAAAAGCAAAGAACGGATATGCTCCTATGGCTGTGACCATTTTCAGTGGCAAAACATCCGGTGAATACAGAGTTTCTGAAATAGCCTCATCGTTGAATGTACCAATCACCAACATTACTGCGAAAAATACCAGCATGAAAATGTTTAACAGAATAATCTTTTTAAATTCTCCTGATTTTGGGGACTTCATATTATTATCTCCTTAAGCAATTTATATTGTAACAAAATAGATTGCCGGTTAAAGCAATCTATTTATAATCAGATTTTTATAAGTTCCTTTATCTTCTCACTCAGGACCACATCTTTTACGAAATACTCATCGAGCTGTTCGATAGGTATGGGCTTCGAGTACTTATAACCCTGAAGGTAATTTGCATTCATGCTGATACATCTTACTTCATCATCATAATTCTCAACACCTTCGAACAATACGAAATAATGCAGCTTATTGAACATATTTGCCAGATGGGATACCATGGTACGGTACTTCATGTTGTTACCGGAGGCAATAACCAGAGATCTGTCGAACTTCACGATATCAAAAGGAAGTTCCATGATTCTCTCAAAGTTCGAATATCCGGTACCGAAATCATCGAGATAAAACTTTATACCGGTCTCCTTCAGTTCACTGATTCTCTGCTTTATGAGCTCGAATTCGCTCTCGCTCTGCGTCTCGGTAATCTCTATTGCGAGTTGTTCGGGAGCTATACCATTCTCTTTGATTATACCTTCTATAGAGCTAAACAGTTCATCCGACTGGATATCCTGTATGGAAAAGTTTACGGATATACGCTGTACATAATAACCCTTGTCATTCAGCTTCTTTATCTCCTGACAGGTCTTGAACAGTATAGTCCTGGTCAGTGTCGTGATATAATGATTACTCTCTGCTATCGGGATAAACAGATCCGGAGGAACTATACCGAGTCTCGGAAGCTTTAGTCTCATCAGAGCTTCGGCTGTATCGAATCTGTTAGTATCCAGGTCAAAAACAGGCTGGCAGTAAACCAGGATACGTTCGTCTTTTAGGTCTTTAGCCTTATTTATATCTGCCAGTTCTGACAGAATGTACTTGTAGTTTAAGTAATCCTGAACATCGTTTTCGTTGGCGAATATCATGGAATTCTCAGCCATCTTATCGTGAAGATATTTTATAAAGCCGATATAATCGTTTGCGGCACTTATCTCTTCAAATGAATCCGTATATACTATCTTGTAGTCTATTTTGTAATTATCATATACTTGATTAAATTCCGAAAGCATCTTCTGGGCGTTTTCCATATAGTTGGAATCTTTTGCCTTTGTAACGGTCAGTATCAGATGTCCTCCTGATATATGGAACAGTGTCGGATCTATAAAGTACTCCGACATGAACTTTCTGATGATTCGCTGTATCTTTTCCGGATATTTTCTTCCCTTTCCATCAAAATCATGCATGTATAAACTCATGATATACATAGGAATCTTTTTTTCATGATGAAAACTTACCATATCACTGAAAGCTTTTTCACTTACCGCACCCATCTCTATATCATAAGGATTGGCGTGAATCAGGTAAAGACGTGCAAATATCGGTAGCAGGAATGATGCCGCCGTAAACGAAGACTGCCCGAAAAACTGCTGAACACAAATTATGATAACGGATAAAGCTATACATGACAGAAGTCCAAAAAGAACTCTCTTGTATATCTTCTTGCCATGGAGAAATATCATCAGTACGGACAGAGTCATGAAGAAAACATACCCAAACGGAATGATCGGGAATCCGGTCTGAAGGATATTATCTTCATCAATATAAAAACCGTACTCCAGAACTATGGACAATATCTCATTAACAAACAGTAACACATATCCGATTCCTGCGATAATGTAGAAAGTCTTATAATACTTATAACTTATCTGCAGATTTTCTTTAATATATGCAACATAAAGCCACAATATCGAGAAAATACTGATATGGTATATACACCGGAAAATATAAATAGATACATGAGGCGCAGTGTCTAAATGCTGCATCATGAGTCCATAATTTATATCAGATATGGAAGCTATGATCAGCAAATATATCATATGCTTCAGGTAGATGAAGTTCCTGGTTTTGCTGATATATGCAGATCTTATGAGCAATATGAACGTCAAACAACATGTCGCCGTCAGTATATCAGCAACGGGAGTATAATTTAAGAATACTTCCATCTTATCAACCACGAACTTCACCTCCTTTAACACTAGTTTTTGTCATAATTATCTGAATACAGAGCATTTTGTACGTGATCAAACAGATCAGATTCCGCACAATTCTATGGACTTGATAAGCTTTTCAAATTCCTTTTTACATATCTCACGAAGGTTCTCACCTGTTATGGCACCATCTTCTGCCTGTCCATCGGATGTTCCTTCCTCTTCAAGCAAGAGATCGTCTTCTGCCTGATTACCTGTATCATGTCTTTCACCGTCTTCGGATGTATCATAGAACGACTGTTCCAAAATAACAATATTACGTTTCGACTTAAGAGCATAGATAGTTTCATCCACCCACTGCATATTCTGATTCTTTACTGAAATATCTACCATATATGCAGAGATATCATTATTTTTACCTATGGTAAGCTTCTCTGTACTGTGTATCTTTAAATAATCATCCATATTGAACTCTGGCATATCTTCTTCAGGCATATCCTCCGGCATCTGCTGCGGACCACCGCCCAGAAGCATCTTTACAGCGTCATCAAGAGATACATCAGCATCTTCA
>JAEEKN010000097.1 GCA_016282435.1 Lachnospiraceae bacterium
ATGGCAGCCTGTGAACCGTGTCAGGGTAGGAATACAGCAGCACTAAGCAGTGTCTCTCATGTGCCGTGAGGGTGCCTGGGCCGAGTTAACTGTGGAGGTAACGACGGTAATATCTATTCAAAACCGGGCGTGCGATTTTTTATTGCTTTGCTTTCCTCTTTTTTCTAAACAGCAGAATTCCGCCGGTCATTACGAGCACGCCGGCCATGCATCCTGCCGAATCCAGCCACACATCCTGTATCTGTGAACCTCTTCCCGAAAAAATCTGTATAGTCTCGTCTATAAGCGCGCAGAACGTTCCGAGTACCCATGAATTAAAGAGAATTTTCCATCCCATCTTCATAAACACCAGCTTCATCAGCAGCATAAGCTCTAAACCCAGTGCGAAGAACTCCGTAAAGTGGGCAAGTTTTCTGATAAACAGCTCTGTGACATTTCCCTCACCCATAAAAAACTCAAAGAAAGGGCATAAAAGTTCATAAAAGAATCCGCTCTCCTCTGCCGACTCCTCCATCCCCATAAAGGAATGTGCCCATATAAATGAAAGCGTGACAGCCACAAGAACCATCAGAACGGTAATCGTCTTTTTATTCCTAGTATCCATTGTTCCATTCCATTCACTAAACTAATTTCTTAAAGTCTGTACCACGTATGACACTTCACGCAGATGGTTCACTGCGGAATCATTCGGGTAATACAGATAAAGCATGCACACAAAACCTTTGTCATCGTGCTTAAACAGGAACTCCAGCCTGTAATCGTTCCCGTCTATAGGCTTATAAACCGTACTGCAGTAATCAAACTTCTTGCCGTCCGAAAGCTTAAGAGTAGAGATATCATAATCCAGCTTGCCCGAAAGCGGGGCCAGAATATTGTTGATGACCAGTTCTTCTATATCCTCCATATCAAATGAATCCATATTCTTTTTCACCTTATCGAGATAAGTCTCATAAGGAAAATAAAAGATATAAAAATTCTCAGGGTAGTTCCTGTTCTGAGGAGATATGGCATTCAGGAAAAACTGATAACCCATAACCCCGTTGTTCGTAAGCCTTCCCATAACATACTCATTGTTCCAGGAAGCAGGGAGTCTGAACTCCACATGCCCGTCACGAGCCAGATCATTCACGCTGTCCTCATCCAGTTCTTTATCAGGGAAAAATACCGAAGACAGAACCGAAGGCTCATTCTCAAGATTTATCAAAATATGTTCCGCATCAACCTCCGACCCGTCCACCTGTCCGTATACAGTCACCCTGTCTCCCAAGGTCAGCTGGTTTACGATACCGATGACAGAAGAAGCCGAGGTATCCACCACCACACTGTTGCTGTCGCCGTAAACCGTAACAGACTTGTGATTGGCAGCTACTGAAGAATATTTTATAAGCCCGGTAAAAGCTATAAATCTGTCGTCATAGTTTTTTATATTTGTCCTTCCCAGTACATCGGGAGTCAGCACAAAATACATATGGTCATTTTCCAGACACTCCCTGAGCCTCGCCGTCTTCTCTGCGGCACCTACAGACGAATTGCAAAAGAAAATAACCACAACCAAAAATATCGGTATAAGTTTTTTTGCCGTTCTTTTAAATCTCATTCCAAAATCCCCTAATCCTGTTCAGAAGTCACGATCCTGTAAGTTATCCCCGATTCATCGAGGAATCCTTTTATATATCTGTAGGTTGAACTCTCAGCATAATAATCCATCAGGATGTAACTCTTTTCCGCATAATCACCGCTCATTATCAGGTTCTTTAATTCTTCGGGTCCTTTTACCTTTACGCCCTCTATGGTTATGCTCTCACCCGGACCTGACAGTTCCACATCACCTATCACTATCCTCAGCTCATCCGCTTCCGGATTGTCCAGTCCGGGAATATCGGTAGGTTCGGGACCGGGTGTAAGTTCCGGTTCACCTGTGGGAGCAGGCGTGAGCACCGCCTTCTCGTACGCTGTCTGTGCATTTCCTATCGACTCTCCTATAGACCCCGAAAGATCTATGAACGGTTTATCCGCATTTATAAGATTCGGCATATTCCACGACCAGAAAGCCGTCAGGAAAATGAACATCAGAAGCCCGGCAATTATACATTTTTTCTTATTCGAGCCATTTTTCATTTTCTATACTGTACCTTACCCCTTTTTTATCACACAAAGCCTTTATTTCCTTAAACAGCGCTGCAGTGGAATAGTCGTCCACTATCGTCAGCGGAATGTTGTTTTCCACCCTGTAATCTATATAGTTTTCCAGAGTCTTGGCATCTGCCTTTTTATTCTCTATAAAAACTTCCGAACCGGCCAGGACTATACAGTTTTCTTTTACCGGTTTTTCCTCTTCGCTCTGTCCCGAAACGGATTCCTGTTTATTATCATTCCCGTTAATCCCTCCGGTCTCACCGTTTACCAGGTAGCTTACGAGGTAAACAACCGCGCAGGTCACTACCAGGAACAGCAGGATAAAAATACCCTTTGGCATCCTGTGGATATAGAGCCTGATAGAAGGAAGCAGAATCCTGAACAATCCGAACAGAAGCAGTGCCAGAAAAACAAGTAAAATGATCGCGGTAGCTTTACTCATTATCTCATCTCCAAATCAGTTTGAAACGCTTCCCATGTTACGTATATTCAGATTCTTATATTTTCCCGTCAGATCCATAAACAACTCGTTTATAGACATCTCATCCCTGTAGAGCATCTTCTCATCCCTGTTCGAATCGAGTGACAATATCATAGGCAGGGATTCATCCTTCTTTATGAGCTCTTCTATATAATTCCTGCACTCAAGCCATGCGGCCGAAGCATTACTGGGATTTAAGTTTATGGTAACGGTATCCTCGGTATTCACTTTGATATATATAGTTCTCAGCTTCCTGTTTTCGGTGCTGTATGCGGCATAAACGGTCACAACGTTGAAATACTCGTTAATGCTCGAGTATGCGCTCATCTGCTCTGTAAGCACGCTGTTCTCCGCGCCTATCTCTTCCATCGAGGCATTCACTTCTTTTACATACTGCTCCGCCTCGGCATATTTCCTGTCTGCTTCCGTACTGTAATTATCCTGTCCCGCCAGAACCACTATCAGGACTATAAAAACAACATCAAGAAGCGGAGTCAGGTCTATAAGCAGTCTGCCGAGTGATTTCGGCTTCTTCCTGTCTTTTCCCATACAAAAATCTCCATCCCGATCTCTATGTTATCAGTCCTTGGTGTCAAGCATATGCTTGTCCCTGGCCATCTGATAATTCTGCTCGAAAGTATCAAAGTACATCTCCATGGTATTCACTGTCTTGCTCACAAGTATAGCATCTGCAAACTTTAAAACTACTGCAGCTATAAGTCCAAGGAATGTGGTAGACATAGATACTGCCAGAGCCTCACGCATCTGATCGATATGATCCAGCTGCTGGATAAGACCGGCTACGGTTCCCAGGATTCCCAAGAGCGGGAATATAGGCACAAACTGCTCAAATGTAGAATAAATCAACTGGATCTTGTTGTACTCCTCTTTGTACTCCAGTGTCTCCTCCCATGTATAGGCATCTGGAGTTTTCTGTATGCCGCCCGGAGTAAACTCGGTCGAGCGGTTCTTCTTATGTTTCTCATCTATGGTGTTGCGCAGCTTCGTGATATTCATCACAACGTAAGCAAACCCCGCTATAGTGATAATAGCCAGTGCAATAATGATTCCGTTTATGGAATGACCGATAATGATTGCTAATGATTCCATGTTATCCTTCCTTTCTATTCTTTTGGAATATTTGTACCCCAGTTATCCCTTACGGGCGCTATCAGAACCCTGCCCGTTCCGGAATAAACATTTACCAGGCCTTCACCCGACGCCAGCGAACCGGTGAGGGTTTTTGTAGTTTTTTCAACAGTAAACTTGAGTGACGAAGACCACGCTATGGCCATATCTCCGTCTATCTTTATCACATCGTTGTCGAGATCCGCGACTATCAGCTCATCAGACGGAACCGGGCTCTCGAGAGCCGCCAGCCCCTCTCCTGTAAGCTTGGTATTAAAAATGCCTTCATTTCCCAAAATCAGCGACGACACATTCTTTCTGGCGATGATATCGAGATCCACCGTATCCTCACAGGCCAGGAACATACCGTCCTCGATCACCACATCACCCTCCCATTCCTTCAGGTCGACTAAAATGATGTGGTAAAAAGTAGGCTCCAGTACCAGCGTTCCTTTCCCGGTATAACGCGGTTTAATGATGGTCTCGCTCGTAACGCTGCTTCTTACGACTTTTTTCAAAAAATCCCCCGGACCTTTCACATTCGTGGAAGCATTTAAATCCCCGATCATCAGCTGCATCTCCCCTGCCTGGGCATACACACCGGTAAACGGGTCTATATCCGCTATAAGCTGCCTCTTCCTGATATTCATCTCGGAAGCAAAATATGCCTCCTGAGCCATTTTGGGCGACACAGACAGATCCCGCAAATATTCAATAACCGTGAACCTTCCCCGTTTTTCCACTATCTTACGGGCATCGGTTTCAACCAGCAGATTCGTAGTTACCATCCTGTCTCTCCTTTATATCAAAAGACCTTTTCTAATATAGTATACCTATTGTATTTTACTAAAAAATCGATCAAAGTGCAAGGATTATTTTACTTAAGCCCACAATCTGAATCCCGGTTTCCTTTGCAGCATTTGTTTATAGTAATCGAGCAGGCTGACTCCTACTCGATTCGAATCGCACAAAAAAAGTACGGAGGCAAAAGTCTCCGCACTTGTCAATACTCATTATTTGTTTTTAACCGGTTTCATCCTGAAATCCGCCGTAAACTCCGGAAGAGGTATCCTGTACTTATCCGAAAGAGCGGGACCGCAGGAATTCGAGCCCACGCCTGCCATCTTCCAGTCTATACAGATCACATTATCCTTATCTTTCTCCAGTTCATAGTTGTGCTTTGCTTCCGAAAGCTTCTCCTCGGTATATTCCGAAGCATTGAACGATACGGTAGAGGAATTGCCGAACAGAACATCAAAATTCTCTCCGCACAGCTTCACAAAAGTACAGCCGTAATGGGATGAATTCTCCTGAGGTCTGATATAATCCTCATGCATATCCTCTATACGCGAACCGAACCTGCCGATATACGAAGCATTGTGCTTATCTATATAGCTTTCCACAGGACCGTATCCGAAATAATCTACGCTGTCAAAGCTCTTCGGAACAAACAGCCTGAAGCCGAATCTCGGAAGCAGGGTCACTTTATTCGAAGTTCTCACTTTGCTTGATACCCATAAAGTACCGTCGGTTCCGAATGTATACACCGACTTTACCACAGCAAACGGAGCATACATGTTCCAGCCGAACGCCTGCTCCACACCTATTTTAAGTGTCGATCCGACATTCTTTTCGTTTCCGTCCTTGTCCGTCACTGTCGAATGCGGATACAGGATCTCCAAAGAATGGATCTTGGTATCATAATCACTCATATGTGACCTGAACCATTCACCCCTCATAGTATCATTGTCCACCGGGGCACGGAAGAAATTATACTTCATCGGAGCATCCAGAAGTTCGGAACCCTTGAACCGAACGGAATCGATGAAGCCAATCCTCTTATTGAAGTTATAAACCGTATCTCCGGCCTTGAGAGTGATTTTTAACGGTGTATCTTCTACTATCTCGATATTACCCGAAGCACCCTCATCTTCCGTTTCCACTATATCATCAAGAACACATTCGATACTAGTAACCTTCCCTGCAGAAGCCACAAAATCAGCGATATCACTGTCACCGAATGAACCTGCATCCACGGGCTTTAGTTCAAGCTGGTCAAAACATACTTCGAAGCCCTTTTTCTCCCATATCGTATCCTCTTTAAGAGAAAAGATAAAACGAATATGGTTTCCCTCCGGTATCTCAGGTAAAGAAATCACAGTCTCTCCCAACGGATCAACACTGAAATCAAAACTACCTGATTTTATGACTCCTTCGGTACCCGTTACCTCGTAACGGCCGTCAAGAAGCGCCCCTGCATCGGAAAAGGCCAGGAAGCTGGTGAGCTTAAACGCATCGGGTGCATCGGTTCTCGACATCCTTACGGGACGGTATACCTGCTTCAGTTCTTTAAGTCCGGTATGGGGAGTCCTGTCGGGATAACAAAGTCCGTCCATACAGAAATTCCCGTCATTATGCCTCTCTCCGAAATCTCCGCCGTAACCGTACTTTATCCTGCCGTCCTCAGTAGTTCCGGTCGGTACCGAATGATCGCACCACTCCCATACAAATCCGCCCATAAAGCGATCGCTGGAGTAGAAAATATTCCTGTAATCCTCCAGGTCTCCGGGGCCGTTGCCCATAGCATGGCAGTATTCGCAGAGCATGAAGGGCCTCGAGTCATTTACGATAAATCCCCACATATCCTGAGGAGCGGTATACATACGTGACACCACATCGAATACATCGTCTTCTATATCATCTATCTTATGTACACTCTCATAATGCACAGGTCTCGAAGGATCGAGCTTCTTCACCATCTTGGCGGCTTCGTAAATATTCGTTCCGAGTCCGCCTTCGTTACCCAGTGACCACATCACCACGCAAGGCCTGTTCTTGTCACGTGTAACAAGCAGACGTTCCCTGTCAAATATAGCATCCTTAAACACGGGATCACGGGCTATCAGAGCTATTCCGCCATAACCCTTCTCCCACTTAAACGAATTATATACGTCCACGCATCCGTGTGACTCATAGTCGCATTCATCGATCACATAAAAACCGTAGCGGTCACAAAGCTTGTAAAATAAAGGAGAATTCGGATAATGAGAAGTTCTTACAGCATTTATGTTATGCTTCTTCATTTGCTTCAGATCCATCTCCATATGAGCGATATCCGCATAATACCCCGTATCCGGATAACTGTCATGGCGGTTTACGCCCCTGAACTTTGCATGACGGTGATTGATTTTAAAAATTCCATCCTCTATAGCAATATCGCGAAGTCCCACTTCCTCGCCTATCAGCTCATCCCCTGACGCGATCGTCATCCTGTAAAGATAAGGTGTCTCAGCTGACCACAGAATGGGATCCTTCACACATATGGTATAAGGTACACCGTTTGTAAGATGTTCTTCAAATACAGTCTCACCCCCGGCTGTTTCAAGACGCGCATCGCAATCCCATCCGTACGCTTTAAGCTCTATAAAGCATTCGGTACAGTCATTGTTGAGATGGGTTCTTATCATATAGTCAAACAGGTGTGCAGCGGGACGTGAAAGAATATAAACATCCCTGAATATACCCGAAAGACGGATTTTATCCTGGTCCTCGAGATAAGTACCGTCGCACCACTTTAAGACAGCCACGCAAACGGTATTCGTTCCGGTAGTCAGATACCCTGTGATATCAAACTCGCTCGTATGATGGGATACCTCCGAAAAACCTACAAACCTTCCGTTTACATAGAGGTAAAAACACGAATCCACACCCTCAAAGCACAGGAATCTGTTCATGCCGTCGGGAGTATATTCAAAAGACTTCCTGTAAACACCGACAGGAATATCATCCGGAACAAAAGGCGGATCAAAAGGTATCGGATAAACCACATTCGTATACTGAGGCTTATCATACCCCTGAAGCTGCCAGTTCGACGGTACCCGGATAGTATCCTTAAAATCCACATCGGTAAAATCATCTTCAAGATTTATGATGCTGTCGTAATAGTTAAACTCCCATTCGCCGTTTAAGAGCAGGAATCTCGAAGATTCCTCCCTGGGCAAAAACGGATCTTCATCTTTCGAAAAAGGGATAAAATAGCTGTGATCCGCAACAGTACCTATATGAAGACTGTGCGGGTCTTCATGATAAATCAAATAACTTTTGGGACTTCCCTTTTTTGCGATAGCCGCGATATCCATAAAAACCTCCTCTGTAAGAAGTTCATTATTTTAAGCCGTCAAGCATCTCCTGCAGGCGTGACAGATCATCTCTGATATTAAGATGCTGGGGACACTGTGTCTCACACAGACCGCACTGAACACAATTCTTTGCCTTCTGTTCATCTCCTACCATGCCCCATTCCCACTTGGCATGTCCGCCGTTCTGATACATGCCGTACGTATTCCAGATCTTAAAGTTTCTGGGAATATCAACCCCGTTAGGGCACGGCATACAATAACGGCATCCCGTACAACCGTTAAACACGCGCCTTCTAAGAGCATCGGCCGTGTCTTTTACAGCCTTCATCTCATCCTTGTTCAGCTTCTTGAATTTCTCGAATGTCTTCAGGTTATCATCCACCTGTGCCTCATCGGACATACCCGAAAGAATAACCTTTATATTATCAAATGAACCCACAAACCTAAGTGCCCACGATGCTGTTGAAGCATCCGGTGCCAGACGTCTGAATTCTGTGGTAACGTCCTCGGGAAGATTTGCCAGAGAACCTCCCTTTACGGGTTCCATAATAACGAGCGGAACTCCCAGACTCTCGGCCAGCTGAACACCCTTCATGCCAGCCTGTTCATCAGTATCCATGTAGTTGAACTGAATCTGGCAGAAATCCCACTTTCTGTATTCTATAATCTCTTTAAATGCGTCAAATCCGTCATGGAATGAGAATCCCAGGAATTTGATCCTGCCGTTTGCCTGCTCTTCCTTTAAGTACTCGATAACACCCAGATCGCGCATCTGGTGAAAACGGTTCCTGTCAAGTGCATGAAGCAGGAAGAAATCAACATAAGTCTTATGCAGACGGTCCAGCTGATTCCGGAAGATTTTCTTCGCGTCCTCAAGTTCATGTACATTCCAGCACGGAAGCTTCGTAGCCAGGAAATAACTGTCTCTGGGATATTTATCCAGGACCTTTCCCACAAAAGGCTCGCTGTCCCCGTTATGATAAGGGAATGCGGTATCAAAATAATTCACCCCTGCGGCATAAGCTTTATCTATGCAATGCTCTGCCAGAACCTCATCGATCTTCCCGTCCTTCTGAGGAAGCCTCATGCATCCAAAACCAAGCAGTGACGTCGAAACGCCCAGATTCTCAATAAACCTCTTCTCCATTCATATCCTCCGATCATTCTCATACCCATATATTCCGCTACACTCCGGGATTTTGGGTTAATGTCCCCCGGGAAACGTCCTCCGCGTTCTCTCTGTAACAGAATGAGTCCCATAATACTACGGGACTCATTATACAATAAATACTTTTGAAATACAATGTTTTGCGACATATCAACCAATATAATCCATTATTTGGCAAATATTTATGGCATTATTTTGTGAACACGAAAACATTCCATGAAAGAGGCTTAACACTCACCGAATATACTCCATCCTTAAATTCTCCGGCAGTATTCTTCTTCGGCAGGAAAATCTCCTGATTTTCAACGGAGCTCACCATATCAAGTTCTTCATCGGTACAGAAGGTCTCAAAATGTTCAACCTTTGTATAACCTTCGAAGCCCTTGACATCCACATTTAAGCCGTAGCTCTCATCTTCGTTTCTGTTGATGGCAAATACTGTCAGGGTTTCATTCTCTTTATCCCATGCACATGCCGAATCGATATAGTTTACACCTTCTTTGCCGGTATACTGTGAAGTATCATCGATAGCATATCCGGGCATATCGTAGGTATCGGACTCAACGGAGGTTCTCATCGAAGTGCCCTTCGCATATTTTAACATCTGCATATATGCATAATGTGAAGCTGTCTTCCATACATTATCATGATCCGATGCACACAAAGCACCGAGTCCGCCTGTCATACAGCCTATCTTCACCCTGTCGGCATGACGAATGAATGCCAGCTGTACAGAGATAAATGAAAGCATATGCAGTATCTCGCGTCCGGGGAACATGAAGTGCTTCATCTTGTCGGGATCGTGCATGATATAAGGTCTCTCGGGATCGAAACGGAAATGTGACCTTGCCATATTATAACGTCCCCATCCGGGATTGAGAGGTCTGTTTTCCCTCATCATGCAACCATACTCGTCAAACGAGATCATAACCTTCTTGGGAGATCTGTGCTTTGCAGCCACAAAATCGATCATTGCAGCTTCCTGATTAATGAAATCCTCATAGTAGAGCGAACCGCCGAGGAGTGCCTTTACATCCGAAGGTGGAGCACTGTGATAATGATGGATTGAAAGATAATCAACAGTGTCATAGCACTGGTCCAGCACCTTTTCATCCCATGTGGGATAATGATCCATAAATATAGCCGAAGAACCGCAGACACCTGTCTCGATGGAAGCATCTATCCACTTAATGGCTTTGGATGTCTCCTGGCATCTGAAGCCGTAGCCTTCGGGATTGCCTTCCCATGACCCCAACTGCCAGTGTCCGTCCATCTCGTTTCCGAGATAGTACATCTTTACCTTGTAAGGAGCCTCATGACCGTTTTTCTTACGAAGATCCGACCAGTATGAACCACCCTCAAAATTCGTATATTCTACCAGATCCATGGCATCCTGCATAGTGCCGGTGCCCATGTTTATGGTATACAATGATTCTGTATTAATCTTTTCAGCCCACTGCAGGTACTCGTCATGTCCCACATCGTTGGGGATAAACTGATACCACGCGGGATCCAGATGAACCTTTCTCTCCGACTTAGGTCCTATGGAATCCTTCCACTGCCAGGCGGATACAAAATTACCGCCCGGAAGACGAACTGCCGGCAGGCCTGTATCTTTTAAGGCTTTGATAACATCGCCTCTAAACCCCTGCTCATCTGCCGTAGGATGCTTTGGATTATACATAAATCCATTAACCATAGTTCCAATAGGCTCCAAAAATGCTGAAAAAAGCCTGTTTGAGATTTCTCCTACAGAGAAACCCGGATGTACCGTAATCTTTGCCATAATACCCCTCCGTAAACCTTTATTATGTAGTTAGTAAATCGTTACACAAAGGATTATAGCATGAAACATAAGACGGATTCATTCATTTAATTGCTATTAATGTGTTAAAAATTGCGGATATTATTTTACGTTAATATTTGTGAGAGCACACTGGTCACCGGTAAGTGAGAAGTATATATTGTCACGTCCGTCAAGTATGGTCGTAGTACTCTTTACGACTACACCGAGATTTTCGGTACTCAACGTTATGGTCCGGCCTTTTCTTTCTATATGAAGCTCACAGTCAATACCCTGTTTATTCTTAGCCTTCCATACATCCCAGCCTTCAAACGCATCATTTCTGCTGACCTCTGTCCTGGTCTCCACGAAGTCCCTGACATCCTCTCCCTCGCCGTCAAGTCTGACAGTGGCATATTCAAAATATCCATCCCCGTACATATTGCCGTCTTTTGAATAAAAGAATACCATATAAGGACAGTGCCAGATGAGTCTCGCCGTAGGAAGACTCATGGTATGGAAACTGATATCCAGCTTATCTTTTATGAGTATACCCTTGGTAAATTCTGTTCTGTGCCCGTCAACCTGCACGCTCGGAATGTTACCTTCGGGACCTGAAAGATAAGATATCTTTTCGGCTATTCTCGGGATATAATCCTTAGGAACCCACTTGTGTTCCTTCACTACACTTATATCATCTATCAGACAGTGTTCACCCGTAATACCGAGATATGCGTATCTCGAACTGTCCGGAAGAGCTATGATCACCTCGATCATCCTGCTGCCGTCGTCTATTCTTATCTGTACATGATCCCTGCACTTTACAGCCTCGATATCATATTCTGAATATCCCGCATTGGGATTATGCTTCTTTTTGGAAGGATCGTGCTCCAAGATATTGGTCTGGATACGTCTGGCCGATCCCGCCACCGTTCTGCCGTCCATCCATACTTCACAGTACTCGGAATAACAGAGATCCCTGATGGTCCTTTCCTCATCATGAACTCTGGCATCCAGCGAATCAAATACTATCAGCGAAGCGCCCTTATTCCCGGCCGCTGTAGACTTGTCAGGTGTCACCTTCATATGTATTTTCGTAATAAAAGGTATCACGATAATACCGTCAGCTATCTCGGAACGTGCTTCTTTGCATTCCAGCTTGTTCCTTCCGGCCAGCTCGCCAATGTTTCTTCTTTCTTTCATCTTGTATTCAACATCAAGATCTATAAGACGCTGCATAACCTTGGCGATTTCAGGGTCAAACTGTGTACCCGCGCCTTTAACGATTTCCTCGCGGATAAGCTGCTGAGGTATGGCATCCCTGTAACTTCTGTTAGAAGACATCGCATCATACGCATCAGCCACTGATATGATCCTAGCAATCTCGGGAATATCATCACCTTTGAGCCTCTCGGGATATCCCTTGCCGTCATAACGCTCATGATGATAATGAGCTCCTATACTAAGGTAGGGATACTCGCTGATACTCGACAGGATCTGGTTGCCCATAACGGGATGCTGCTTGATCAAATCATACTCCTCATCCGTAAGTCTGCCTTTTTTATTGATGATGCTGCTGGGGATACCTATTTTTCCTACATCATGAAGAAGGGCTGCATAATATATCTTGTTACACTCGTCCTCATCCTTATTCATCATCCTTGCGATCTTCTCCGAATACTCGGCCACACGGATAG
>JAEEKN010000098.1 GCA_016282435.1 Lachnospiraceae bacterium
CGGACAAACTACCACAGGTACTACCTGTAGAAAGGAACGGTGCACATTATGGCAAAAAAGACAACTAACAACGAGGAAACAAAAAGACCTATCACGGTTGAGGATCATCGTGAGCAAAGCGCACGTCATGCAAGAAGCAACAAGAATGCAGTTAACCTTGCTCTCGGCTTCCCCGGCGGAGATGAATTTGAGAAGGACCTCACGGAAATTCTGGAAAGTGATTGTGAAGGAAAAGGAGAAACCGCAATTGTGGCTCTTGTAGATTTTGATAATTTCCTCCATATCAACGATGATTTCGGAGTAGAAGCAGGTGATACCGTGCTTATCGAGACCGGAAAGTATCTCCGTGAAAACACTCCTAAAGATGCAACCGTATACCGCATAGGTGGAGACGAATTCGGCATCATATTTAAGGGGCTTTTGGAAAGAGAAGATATTTTCTTATTCTTAAATGACCTTAAAAACAACTTTAATGTTAAGACTCCCGATGGAGCAGCCCAGACCATTACCATCGGTATGGCTACAGCATTCCTTGACGCATCACGCTATGCAGAACTTGTAAGAAAGGCTGACAGCGCACTCTACCGTGCAAAGGCACAGGGCAGGAACCGAATAGCTATGGCAAAGGAAGAAAAAATGATCCCAAAGACCAGCCACTACACCCAGGATCAGCTTCAGCGCCTTTCCATGCTCTCAAAACGTGAAGGTATAGGTGAAGCTATTCTACTCCGTGAAGCTCTGGATATGCTTATCAGGAAATATGATAACTGAAATACATCCTTATAACCACAAGGGCTCCGGTTTTTCCGGAGCCCTGTTTGTCAAAGTCACCTCGAAAACATCTTCACCGTTTCCTCGGTAACAAAGATATCCCCCATCTTCGCTAAAAGGTAAGGGATATCTGTAATTTTTTTTATTCTACAAGTACAGGATCTTCATCCACCTTCCAGGGAAGACCGAACTCATTCAGCATATCCATAAAAGGATCGGGATCAAATTCTTCAACGGTAAATACTCCGTCTCTGTCCCACTTCTTGGAAATGACGAGGGCGGTACCTATCATAGCCGGAACACCGGTGGTATAGGAGATGGCCTGTGAACCTACCTCTTTGTAGCATTCCTGGTGATCGCAAACATTATAAATATATACCTTCTTTTCCTTGCCATCCTTACGTCCGGTGAATATACATCCGATATTGGTTTTACCTACGGTTCTCGGTCCCAGTGAAGCAGGGTCGGGAAGCAGAGCCTTTAAGAACTGGATGGGAACTATCTCTTTGCCTTCAAAGTTAATAGGTGAAGTAGACAGCATTCCGACATTCTCCAGACACTTCATATGTGTCAGATAGCTCTGTCCGAATGTCATGAAGAATCTGATCCTCTTTACTCCGGGGATATTTTTTGCCAGGGATTCAATCTCCTCATGGTGCAGGAGGTACATATCCTTCATTCCCACACCTTCGAAGTTATATTCCCTCTTTATTTCCATAGGCTTGGTTTCTACCCAGTGTCCGTTCTCCCAGTATGATCCGTTAGCGGATACTTCACGAAGGTTGATCTCGGGGTTAAAGTTTGTAGCAAAAGGATATCCGTGATCACCGCCGTTACAGTCTAATATATCTATGGTATCGATTTCATCAAAATAGTGCTTCAGTGCATAAGCTGAAAATACACTTGTTACGCCGGGATCGAAGCCGCTGCCAAGCAAACCTGTGATACCTGCCTCTTTGAATCTATCCTGATATGCCCACTGCCAGGAATAATCAAAATAAGCGGTAAAGCCTTTTTCCTTGCATCTCTTCTCATATATCGCACGCCACTCGGGATCATCCGTGTCCTCAGGTTCATAGTTTGCAGTATCTATATAATCCACCTTACACTCCAGGCACGCATCCATGATAGTCAGATCCTGATAGGGAAGCGCTACATTAAGCACTGCGTCAGGTTTATACTCTTTGATCAGGGCTACAAGTTCATCTTTTGAATCTGCATTTACTTTAGCGGTAGTGATAACAGTATCTGTTTTGGGTTCAAGCTTTTCCTTTAATGCATCGCATTTTGATTTTGTACGGCTCGCAATGCAAAGCTCCGTAAACACCTTGCTGTTCTGACAGCATTTAGAGATGGCAACCTGTGCCACACCGCCACATCCGATAACCAATAATCTGCTCATATATATACCCTCCTGTTTTTACCTCATCCAATCACACTTTGCCCTACTACCTTCCTCCCAAGGAAAGGCTATAAAACCATGTATTTCCGACTTCCCTCGATGAGAAGCTATCAGCAAAGCTGACTGTTGAGGTGTTAATCTTTAGTCTTCCTCTTCCTCTAACATATCCTCAACATACTTCGGAAGCATGAACGCTCCCTGATGAAGGTTTGTTGTGTAATACCATGTCTTTATATTTCGGTCATTCCATCTCTTTGCATCCATATCGGTCAGAGGATGGTACTTCTTCGACAGGAATCCGAATAACCAGTATCCTGATGCGCATGTAGGGATATGTGCCTGATATACACGGCTTATAGGGAAACTGTGGCTTGCTTTTCTGTGCATTGCTCTGCAGGTATCCTCGTCCTCATCGTAGAACGGGCTTCCGTGCTGGTACACCATGATTCCGTCATCCCTCAGGGCCCTGAAACAGTTTCCGTAGAATTCCTTTGTGAAAAGTCCCGCAGTATGTCCGAGCGGATCTATCGCATCATTGATGATCAGGTCGTAAACTCCGAGCTTGTCTCTCAAAAACCTGAGACCGTCACGGTTATATACTTTAACTCTGGGGTCCTCCAGACCTCTCGCATTATCCGGGAAAAATTCCTTACATACAGAGATAAATACATCATCGGGTTCTACGACATCTATCTGTTTTATCTCGTCATAATATGAAAGCTCTCTGGCAACTCCACCGTCACCACCACCGATGACCAGAACCTTCTCCACATTGGGATGAACAGCCATCGGAACATGTACTATCATCTCATCGTAGGTAAACTCGTCTTTCTCTGAGAAAACGATGCTTCCGTCCGAGCTTATAAACTTGCCGAACTCTTCCGACTCAAACACATCTATTCTCTGAAAATCCGTCTGCTCGCCAAACAGATGCTTTTCAACTTTTACCGAAAACTTTACTCTTTCCGTATGGAATTCAGAAAACCAGAGCTCCATATCTTTTCTCCTTACTACTATTATTTCTCGAGTACCTGCAGATATTCCATATAGGGATCCTGGGTACCCTGCATTGAGCAGCCTTTCTCCTTGGCATACATGATGTACTCGATGATATCATCTGTTATCAGCTCGCCGGGAGCCAGGATCGGGATTCCGGGAGGATAACACATTACAAACTCGCTACAGATCCTTCCGGCTGTTTCAGCTATCGGAAGAGCGGTCTTATCAGAATAAAACGCCTTCTGGGGTGATACACATACCTTTGGTGCTATGTATTCGGCTGCCATGAGGGATGCCGGATCTTTTGAATACAGGCGCTTGATATCTGCCAAAGCTCCCACCAGACGCTCTATATCCTGGATTCTGTCACCTATGGAAATATATGCGAGGATATTCGCTATATCACCAAACTCTATCTGGATATCATATTCATCACGCAGCAGATCGTAAACTTCGATACCTGCGAGACCAATATCTCTTGTATAAACAGAAAGCTTTGTCACATCAAAATCATATATACTTTTGCCGTTTACTATCTCGGCTCCATACGCATAGTAGCCACCGATGGAGTTTATCTCCTCGCGTGCATACTCTGCCATCTCTTTTACTTTGCTGAATGATTCCGCTCCACGGAGAGCCAGATTTCTTCTAGAAATGTCAAGGCTTGACAGCAGAAGGTACGAAGCACTTGTTGTCTGCGTCAGATTGATAATCTGAGCCACATACTCCCAGTTTACAGATTTATTTACCAGTAAAAGGGAACTCTGCGTGAGGCTTCCGCCCGACTTATGCATGGAAACCGATGCCATATCTGCACCTGCCTCCATAGCAGATACGGGAAGGCTCTTTTCAAAATATAGATGTGTTCCGTGAGCTTCATCCACGAGACAGAGCATCTTGTTGTCGTGAGCCAGCTTGACAATTCCCCTTAAATCAGAACATATACCGTAGTAGGTAGGATTGTTCACGAATACACAGACCGCATCAGGGTTCTCTTTTATGGCTCTTTCAAGTTCCTCAAGCTCCATGCCTAAAGCGATGCCCAGTTTTTTATCCACTTCCGGATTTACATACACCGGAACAGCTCCGCAAAGTACCAGAGCATTTATTACACTTTTATGCACATTTCTCGGAAGGATGATTTTGTCTCCTGCACGGCAAGCTGTAAGAACCATTGCCTGAACCGCTGAAGTCGTACCTCCTACCATAAAGAAGGAGTGGTCCGCTCCAAATGCTTCCGCTGCCAGTTCCTCTGCCTCTTTTATGACGGACATGGGATGACACAGATTATCCAGAGGTTTCATAGAGTTTACATCCAGGCTGACGCACTTCTCGCCCAAAAGTTCTTTTAACTCAGGGTTACCACGTCCACGCTTATGTCCCGGAACATCAAACGGAACTATTCTCTGTTTTCTAAACTTCTCCAGTGCCTCATATACCGGAGCATGCTTTTGTGCTTCTATATTCATGGCAGGTTCCAAGCCTTTCTATATCTTTAACTATTCACGATTGAATTAACTATTCACAACTGATCAAAACCACTCAAAAAAAGGACAGATTGCAACATCTGTCCTGAAATCCTATCTTACGATAAACTACCACAGCGCCAAAGGATACTATATCCTAAAGCTGCACGTATTGACCTATTCAGAAGCGATGTTACCTAATGTGGCCTTTCGCCACCCGCGGCAGTCGCCCCGCCTGTCCGTATGGGCTTAACCAAAATGGTGGGCAATAATGCATGAATAGTTTGGTAATTCATGTAAAAGATACTATATCATAGTAATAGTAAAAATGCAAGAGGTTTTTAACATTACGCCATACTTTTTTCCTTTTATGACGACAAGCATAAAAAAGACTTTTTACTTCGACCTCTGCATTTATCTTGCATATAGCGGGGGAGTGTGGTATCATAATCCACGAGTGGCGGGGAACATAACGACCGCTCGATATACAGAAAGGAACCGGCTATGTTTCAAAATGTAAATACACCATGTTATATAGTGGATGAAGCGAAGATAAAAAAGAATCTTGAGATACTGCACAGCGTGGAACAGGAAAGCGGTGCGCATATACTGCTCGCACAAAAAGCGTTCTCCATGTTCAGGCTCTATCCCATGATCGGAAAATACATCAGCGGCACCACCGCGAGCGGTCTCTTTGAGGCAAGGCTCGGGTATGAAGAGATGGGGAAAGAGAACCATGTCTATGCCCCGGCATATAAACCCGAACATATGGAAGAACTCGTAAAAATTTGCGACCATATCATATTTAACAGCTTTGCACAGTACGATAAATACAAAGATATATGCACAAAATCAAAGGTGAGTACCGGAATCAGGATCAATCCCATGTGTTCCACACAGGAGGGACACGAGATATACGATCCCTGTGCATTCGGTTCGAGGCTCGGTGTCACGAAGGAGAACTTTAGGTTCGATGCCTCTTTTGGTGAAGGTGGGATAGAAGGACTTCATTCACATACACTCTGTGAGCAGAATTCAGATGCCCTGGTGACTACATTTAAGGCTATAGAGGAGCAGTTCGGGGATATACTGTACAAGGTAAAATGGCTGAACCTGGGCGGCGGACACCATATCACTAGAGATGATTACGACAGGAAAGCACTGGTGGAACTGGTAAAATATATCCGCAGTAAGTTCGATGTGGAAGTGTATCTGGAACCCGGTGAGGCGATAGCATTGAACGCGGGATATCTAGTTACCGAAGTGATGGATAAGGTGAAGAATGGAATGGAGGTCCTGATCCTCGATGCATCGGCTGCATGCCATATGCCCGATGTACTGGAGATGCCATACAGACCTCCGCTTCAGGGAGGATACGAAGCCGGAGAGAAAACGCATACCTACCGTTTATCATCGCTTACATGCCTTGCGGGGGATGTGATAGGTGACTACAGTTTTAAGGAAGAGAAAAACATCGGAGACCGACTGGTGTTTGAAGACATGGCCATATATTCCATGGTAAAAAACAACACATTTAACGGCATTCCGCTTCCTGATATATTACTGTTAAAAGAAGACGGGAGTATGGAGACTGTGAAAAGCTTCGGATATGAAGACTTTAAGGGAAGACTTTCA
>JAEEKN010000013.1 GCA_016282435.1 Lachnospiraceae bacterium
AAGCTGGATGCACCGAATCCTGTCAAAGGAGATAAAGGTCAATATCGTATATCGTGAAGAAAAACCTAAGTTCTGTACAGGTAAAGACTGCATTCTGATTGATGATCTCGAGAAAAATATAAAGGAATGGGAAGCTATGGGCGGTACCGGTATCCTTCATGTAGATGCCTCTAAAACCATAGAGAAATTGAAAGAATTAGGGGTTCTATAACATATTTTAACTATCATATACTGTTTTTTGCTTTATGTATTTTACTTTAATAATTTTTGCCCGTAGGGTAAAACTCTTACATGGACTCTCTGGTGAAAATATATCGATTCTCTGTTGAAATATTGTGAAATAAATGGTATTATTCTCGTGAGATAAGGGTTGTCAGTCTGAATGGTGGGGTGATCAATAGTCTATGAACAATGAGATTCAGATGAGTGTATCATCTATGACGAGGTCCGGAGATAAAAAGGCGATATATATCATGTTCCAAGATGGGGAAAAGTCAGCAGAGTATTCCCTTCCGGAATGCGGTCTTGTGCGGAATAAAGGTTTCAGTGAAGCAGAACTTGCATCACTAAAGGAATACGTGGACAATGAACGAGATTCCATTTATGCCATGGCCAAGGGCGTAAATCCCCTGAAAGCACTGATGAGGGATGTTTGAGAATGACGGAAACGGAACATGAAACTGTTTAAAAAGGATAAGGAATTAGAATGGAACAGTATAATGTGACAGGAATGAGCTGTGCCGCCTGCAGTACCAGAGTGGAAAAAGCGGTATCAGCTGTCCCGGGAGTCAAAAGCTGTGCGGTCAGCCTTCTTACGAATTCGATGGGAGTCGAAGGAACTGCTTCGGAAACGGATATAATCAGGGCTGTTGAAAACGCAGGCTACGGAGCTTCCAAAAAAGGAGCTGCGGCTAAAACTTTGGAATCCGATGATATACTTAAAGATACCGAGACGCCAAAGTTGAAAAAACGCCTCATAAAATCAGTAATAGTCCTTTTAGTCCTGATGTATTTTTCGATGGGACATATGATGTGGGGATTCCCTGCGCCCGAAGTATTTGATAACCACGTGTTTTTGGGTGTGTTTGAGATGCTTCTCGCTATCGTCATCATGATGATAAACGCGAAATTCTTTACGAACGGATTCAGATCGCTTTTTGCGGGACATCCCAATATGGATACGCTCGTGGCACTCGGCTCGAGCGCATCGTTCGGATATTCGCTGGTCGAACTTTTTATAATGATAGTGGCTATGGGGAACGGTGAGCATGAGGTTGTGGAAAAATACGGAATGAACCTGTATTTTGAATCGGCAGCTATGATACCTACTCTTATCACGGTGGGAAAAATGCTCGAGTCCATGTCAAAAGGAAGAACTACCGATGCCTTGAAAGGTCTCATGAAGCTTGCACCGAAAACTGCAGTGCTTTATCGTGACGGAGAAGAACATGAGGTAGGTATAGAGGAAGTTCGTGAAGGTGATATCTTTGCGGTGAAACCCGGCGGAAGCATTCCGGTAGACGGTGTGGTCGTATACGGTACGAGTTCTGTCGATGAATCTGCACTCACAGGCGAAAGCATTCCTGTAGACAAGGAAGAAGGATCTGCGGTTTCAGCAGCTACGATTAATAAATCGGGATATATCCGCTGCAGGGCTACACGAGTGGGTGAAGACACCACACTGTCACAGATTATAAAAACCGTATCGGATGCAGCCGCCACAAAGGCACCTATCGCTAGAATAGCAGATAAGGTTTCGGGAATATTTGTACCTGCGGTTATGGCTATAGCACTGCTTACTCTGGCGGGATGGATGATGGCCGGCAAAGAATTCAGCTTTGCCATAGCCAGAGCTATATCCGTTCTGGTCATAAGCTGTCCGTGCGCACTGGGACTTGCTACGCCCGTCGCTATCATGGTTGGAAGCGGCGTGGGAGCCAAAAACGGTATCCTTTATAAAACCGCAGCGTCCCTTGAAGCTGTAGGCAGAGCCAATATAGTCGCACTTGACAAGACCGGGACCATAACGGAAGGCAGACCCGATGTCACGGATGTCTTACCCTGTGGTATCGAAGAAAAGGAACTCCTCTGTTTTGCTTCGGCTCTCGAATCAAAAAGCGAACATCCGCTGGCAAAAGCGATAGTTACCAAAACTCTAGGTATGAGCATTCCGGAAGTCACGGATTTTAAGGCTTTGGCAGGAAACGGGCTTTCGGCCGTTCTCGAGGGTGATGTACTCGAAGGCGGGAGTTTTAAGTATATTTCAGGAAAATATGATATCCCTTCGGATTTTACGCGGAAGGTAACGGAACTGTCCGATGAAGGGAAAACACCCCTGTTGTTTGCGAAGGGCGGTAAGTTCATAGGTATTATCGCGGTTGCCGATACGATAAAGAGCGACTCGGCATCGGCAATCGGAGAACTAAAAGGTATGGGCATAAATGTATTTATGCTTACTGGCGACAATGAACGCACAGCCTGTGCCATAAGCAGACAGGCGGGTTCTGTTGAAGTGATCGCCGGAGTGCTTCCCGACGGTAAATCAAATAAAATCACAGAGCTTAAAAAGCAGGGAAAGGTCATCATGGTCGGTGACGGTATAAATGATGCTCCCGCTCTGACTACGGCTGATACGGGTATAGCGATAGGCGCGGGTGCGGATGTAGCGATAGATGCAGCAGATATTGTTGTTATGAAGAACAGGCTGACGGATGTATCTGCGGCAATCCGCCTGAGCAGGGCAACCATACGGAATATACATGAAAATCTTTTCTGGGCGTTTATCTATAACGCGATATGTATACCGCTTGCCATAGGTCTTTTCGGACTTGAGATGAAACCTGCATACGGTGCGGCGGCGATGGCGATATCCAGCTTCTGTGTGTGCATGAACGCATTGAGGCTTAACCTGGTAAAAATATTTGACCCCGGTCATGATAGAAAGATAAAAGTAAAAAAACAAAAAACGGAGGAAAAAACAATGACAAAGACATTAAAGATTGAAGGTATGATGTGTGAACACTGTGAGGCGAGAGTGAAGAAAACTCTTGAGGCTATAGAAGGTATAGAGAGTGCTGCTCCCGATCACAACGCAAATACTGCGGTTATTACGCTTAGCAAGGATGTACCTGTTGATGTTATAAGAGCAGCCATTGAGGCTCAGGACTATAAGTTCCTCGGTGTGGATTAAAAACATTTTAGGGGGGAGTCTATGTTGACGTTCAGGCGTGCCGGTTACGGTGATCTTGATGAGATTTCGCGTGTTTCGAGTGAAGCCTTTTTTGACTACGATTTTTACAGTTTTTTTGAAGATGATCCCGATAAAAGATGGGACTTCATATATGAGATGCAAAGAATATGCCTTTTGATAAACTTAAAAAGGGATCAGGTGTTTGTCGGAGAGGAAGACGGAAAAATCGTTACGGTTATAGCTCTTCAGGAACCCGGGAAAAAACAGGCCGGTTTTTTTGAATATTTTTCTTCGGGTGTCACGAAGGTTATCGGAAAATTCAGTTTCTTCAGGGTGCTTTCATGGTTCTGCATGGATATGACGTGTGAAAAGCCTATAGAAAAGCTAAGAGAAAGGACTAAGAATTATTATTATCTGCATAATTTTACTGTCAGAAAAGACTGGCAAGGAGAAGGATACGGAAGCAGGGCTATCCGGGAGTTTATATATCCGTATATAAAGAAAAAAGGCGGAGGGACGCTGACTCTTATCACCAACTCCGAAAGAAATGTTAGCTTCTATTCGAGGAACGGGTTTAAGTGTTATCACAAAGGCAGGGTTATGTATAACGGACGCTGGCTGGGCAACTGGGCATTCCGAAAGAAGCTGTAAATCCATATCTACTTGACATTTTTGTGAAAATCCACTATAGTTG
>JAEEKN010000099.1 GCA_016282435.1 Lachnospiraceae bacterium
CGGTAACAAAACGATGCTTCGCATCTCATTTCAGTCGGGGCTTGAACCCCGCCTGAAACGAAGATCTCCCCCCACCTTCGCTACGCTAAGAGGTGGGGGATATCTTCTGTTTTGTTATATTATAATACCTTTTATATAGATTTAAATCAACGGCAAAATTAAACAAAATATCCCGTCCTTATACGGTTATATTTGACATCAAAACAATATTGACTTGTTAAAAAATCGTCTTAAAATTTAAAAAAAAATTTTGGAACCCGGTTTTTATATTCTTCGTCTAATGTTTGAAAACGAAGAAAAATCGCTTCATTTACACATGTATAACAAAAAAACAAAAGGAAATTCAAGGTCGAACAATAAGGAGGTCCATATGAGAAAACGATTATTACTTGTATTTATCTTATGCCTGGCACTGGTGTTCTCAGCATGTTCCAAGGCTGAAGATAAGAAATCCGATGTCACTACAAACACAACAACAGAATCAAAACCTGACACAGCTGCCATAAAAGAGAAAGCAGCGGCGAAAGAAAGCGGTTCACTGGGTGATACCACAACAGAACCCATCATAGCAAGAGGGGATTCGGATACACCTGTTGAATCAGCCGTAGCTCCCGAATCTACCACAACTTATGATACTTTACGTGATGGCGATATGATCCTTTCAGAAAAATTCTCTATAAAAGGCGGCGAAAGCACGGGTGCTGACGGTTCCGTATACGAATACGGCACTGCAGATGTAGAAGCTGACGGATATAGCGATGATATACTTCCCATAGGCGACGACTATATAGACCCTACCGTGCCCGTAGATCCTTATGATCCTGAGCCCATCATCACAGAGGCTCCCAAGCAGGTAAAATCAGGAACACTTACCGCAGGTGAATGGAACGACAACAGGAATTATGATTTTATAAAGAAGCTCCTCGCAGACGGACAGAACTACGATTACAAGACATTCTTTACCCAGTGGGAACTGTCTCCCTTCAACAGACTTGAAATCGTATGTAAGGACTCATCTGAAACTGCCGTTCAGGGTGTAAAAGTAAGTGTATTTGACGCAAACGGAAACAGCCTGGTAAACGGTGTAACCGATCAGAACGGTACATTCTATGCATACTATGCCCTTCTCGATGCCGATATAATGCCTGCAAAGGTCCATGCTGAATATGGTGAGTCATCTGCAGATTACGATGTGGAAAGCAACGACCTCATCGACGGAAACGTCATAAATCTTACGCTGGATGCCTCAAGAAAGCAGAAAACACTCGACCTCATGTTCACTGTAGACACCACAGGTTCCATGGGCGATGAAATATTCTATCTTCAGGCAGAACTTCAGGATGTTATCAAACGTGTTCAGAATGATACAGCAAACATTCCTGTAAGACTCAGTGTCAACTTCTACAGAGATAAAGGTGACGAATATGTAGTACGTCCCTACGATTTCAGCACAGATATAAATACACAGCTTGCATACCTCAACAAAGAATATGCTGACGGCGGCGGAGACTTTGAGGAAGCTGTTGAAGAAGCATTAGAGAATGCTATAAACGAACATTCATGGGATGAAGACAGCATCAAGCTTATGTTCCTCGTTCTCGATGCTCCCCCTCATCGTACAAAAGAAAACATCGAAAGCCTGAAAAAATCTATCGCCAGGGCATCAGAGATGGGTATACGTATCATCCCCGTAGCATCAAGCGGAATCGATAAAGATACAGAATTCCTGCTCAGAGCATTCGCCATGACAACCGGCGGAACCTACACCTTCCTTACCGATCACAGCGGTGTAGGCGGATCACATCTCGAGCCCACTATCGGCGAATATGAAGTAGAACAGCTGAATGACCTGCTGGTTAGACTTATAGAGGAATACTTAAGATAATGAATACACATACAACACATTTCATAGGATAACAGCCCCTTTGAGGTTAAGGAAGTACAGACCTACTCCCCCAAATGAAGACATCATCCGAGCGTAACGCCGGATGATGTCTTTTTTATGTGGGGCACCTTGAAAACGTCTTTTGCGTTTTCTCGGCAACAAAATAATGTTCCGTATCTTTAGTTTTGAAGTTTTCAAGAAAATTTTACATGGTCTCCTCTGCTCTGTACAACCCTGTAACCTACCTTTTCGACTCTCGCGGTCATACAGCGGATACACTCTGCTGCTTCATCGCCCGTACAGATTTTGTTGTCGTACAGGAGATATTTTTCCCTGACATTTCCCGGAGACAGATTCGGCATCACAACATTTGCACCTGCCTGAATGCCTTTTTCGCGTCCAAAAGGATCTATAGTTCCAAGTGCCGTAGTAGCAGGAAGCAGCACATCCGGCAGAATAAGACGAATGATGGACAAAAGTTTTAGCGTCATGTCGGCAGTTCCTGCGCTGCACTCAGCAAACTCTGTATCATGGTGAGGGATAAAAGGACCTATCCCGACCATCTCAGGCTTAAACTCCTGAAGGAATCTCAAATCCTTCAGGAGATGTTCTGTCTTCTGATAGGGAGAACCTACCATCATGCCGCACCCGACCTGATAGCCTATATCGTGCAGGTCTTTTAAGCACTGCATCCTGTGATCGTATGACATCTCCTTCGGATGTAGCATCTCGTAATGAGCCTTATCCGCAGTCTCGTGACGGAGCAGGTATCTGTCAGCTCCCGCATCAAAAAGTCTCTGGTAACTCTCCCTCTCAAGCTCTCCGACTGATAGTGTAACCGCACAATCCGGATGGTTTTTCTTTATATCCGCTACTATAGCTGTGAGCCTGTCATCATCAAAATAAGGGTCTTCTCCGCCCTGAAGCACAAATGTCCTGAATCCAAGATTATAACCTATATCACAACAGGACAGGATGTCCTCGTGACTCAGACGATACCTTTCAGCGTTTTTGTTCCCGCATCTTATACCGCA
Organism: Lachnospiraceae bacterium; assembly: GCA_016282435.1. Classification (GTDB taxonomy): domain Bacteria; phylum Bacillota; class Clostridia; order Lachnospirales; family Lachnospiraceae; genus RUG11977. The sequence continues at coordinate 2,920 of JAEEKN010000099.1, forward strand.
ATACTTACAGTTGTTTTTACAGTAATTGGTAAACTCTATAAGCCCGCGAAGATATACATCTTTTCCGTAATACTTTTCCCTGACAGCAGCAGCCTTTCCCGCCAGATACGAGGCAGTCTCTGCGTCAGTGGATTCCAGTAGTTCCATGAACTCGCAGTCGGACAGATCTCCCGTCTCCTCTAATTTATCAATTATTTTTTTCAGATTAATTATACTCATGAACGTATATTTTTCCTTTATATATCCCCCTCGAGGGATTTAATATTTTTTCTTATTATGCCTTCCTCAGATAGAAGGTAGCTGTAAAGCAGCCGGTTGAAGTGTATATACCAGTAAACAGAAAAAACGTTAATTTCATCAGCACGAATACAGATGACTTCCGGGCTTCGTGGTCTGATAAGGCATGATATCAAAACCTCCTCCTGTAAGCGTCCTCTCTATCATGGTTTTGGTAAGCCCCGGAACGGTCTCATCCTTTAATGCTTCATCCACATTCATCCAGATGACCTCACTGTTCTCATCTCCGTCAGATCTGGCTTCACCCTCCACATATGATACTTTAAACACAGCATACCAGTCCTTTGTATTGAACCTGATACCTACCAGCTTTTCCGGATGTACGGTCACGCCGGTCTCTTCTTTAAATTCCCTGATCAGAGCCTCCTCAGGAGTCTCTCCAAACTTTACGTACCCGCCGGGAATTATCAGCTTACCATTGCCCGATCCATATGTATGCCTCCCCAGCAATACTTTTCCATCTCTAATACAAACACCGCCCACAGACTGACTCCAGTTGGTGCTGTTCATCTCTTCTTCCGTCATTTCATTTTACCCCATTTGGTCAAAATCACCTCGAAAACGCCTTCAGCGTTTCCTCGGTAACAAAACGATGCTTCGCATCTTCTGTTTTGTTATATTATTCTATCAAGCTTCCCTACCAGTTCCGTCAGATGCTCCGTTGCATGCTTTATCCTGAGTTTTCCGAGTTCACCGGACTGCAGGAATTCCGATTCCGTTATGAGCTGCAGGAATCTGACATAAGACAGAACCTTTATACCCGACTCTATCTGTTCGAGCTCATCATCACTTTTTCCCGCGTAATAATTCTTAAGTACCCCATTCCAGATTCTGTGTGCCATTTCCGTAGTGATACCGGAGAAATTCATGCTGTTTTCCGGATCATCTTCTGTAAAAGCCACATACGTCACAAAGAGCCCCTGAAGGTCAAATATCGGCTGACCCGTACATATGGAATCCATATCTATCAGAATAGGTTCTCCGTTTGATAACATGACATTTTTCATCTGATAATCACCGTGAATAAAGTGATAATCATCGGGAATGGATGATATCAGCATATAAAGCTTATCCTTTACTTCAGGCGTTATATATTTTGATATCACGTCGAGTCTGGCCAGGAACCTGTCTTTTGCTTTAGGAAGTACTCCCTGATCCATCTTTATACTGTGTACTTCTTTTAAGAAATCCACGTAGCGTTTTATGGTAGCATCGGCATCATCCGGATTGTCTATAATAAGATCTATAAACGTCTTTGATTTTATAAGTTCAAATACAGAACCATAGCAGTCATCAATTTTTACTATATCAAACGATATGGCTGTAGGTACACCTGCCACAAAAGCGATCTTCGCCAGCCTCTTCTCTTCCTCTATAACAGACAGAGCTTCAGCTGATTCATACTTTTTGACTATGGTATCTTCATCGAGACGATATACCGTTCCGCAAAAACCCTTTCCTATCACTTTACAGCCGTCAACCGAAAGAGTTCTGAACTTCTTCTTTACCGTAAACAGCGAAGTAAACCCTGTGGCATCGAATATCTCATATATCTCGGGCGAAACTTCATTGATCAAAAGTTCCGAACCAATCCTCTTCTTCACCTTCATGAGAATTCTGAGACCGGCACTCGAAATATAAATAAGGTCCGAAGCGTCAAATACCGGATTTTTCCCAACATTATCCTCTATCTGCTTCATCACTGCTGCTTCTATCTCAGCAGCATTTGAAGAATCTATCCTGCCTTTTAGTTCTATAGTATATCTCTCATCTCCCATACACATCTCCCTTTCTCCGAAGAATCATCATTGTCAAAGTCACCTCGAAAACGCCTTCAGCGTTTCCTCGGTAACAAAACGATGCTCCGCATCTTCTATTTTGTTATATAACTCCGTTTTGCCCCCAATTGATGCCACGGATTGCTACGTTGCAAGCAACTCACGCAATCCTGCATCAATTATACTACAACGTTTTATTTCTTTCAATGAAATTTTTGTTAAAAAATAAATGTTCAAAAATAAAGAACATTAGTTCTTGCATTTTTACTTGATATGTATTATAATGTCTATGATCAATGTTGCCGTATAAATGCTAGCAGCGTTTCCTCATAACAATAAAAAACCCTTACACCAAGGTGAAGGCTTAAACGTAAAATCCATATGCTAATATAACAAAATTGGAGTTTTCAAGGAGACATTGATAACAAATACGAGGAGAAAAAGAATGTGCACCCGTTTTTTCATAGACAGAAGTAACGAAGAACTAAATGAGATTATCACTGCCGCATCATCCACAAAACTCGCGGATATGTTCTGCCATGACTGCTTCCCCATGGTTACTCACGGCGAAGTAAAACCGACCAATGTTGCTCCGGTGATAGCCCCGTCAGCATCCGGCAAGCCCACGTTGTATGCCATGAAGTGGGTATACCACCTGCCTGACAAGCCTGCTCCGATACTTAACGCCCGAACCGAAACTGCCGGTATCAGACCTACATTCAAGATGGACTGGGCCCGGCACAGATGCATAGTTCCCGCCTCCTACTACTTTGAATGGGAACATATGAAAGATGCCAAAGGCAGAACCCAGACCGGCAGCAAGTACCTGATACAGCCCAAAGGCTATTCCGTCACCTGGCTCTGCGGCCTGTACCGCATAGA
>JAEEKN010000100.1 GCA_016282435.1 Lachnospiraceae bacterium
ACAGACCCCATAATATCACAATATATGTAAATGTCAATATCGAATATTGCAGAGTATTACAAAAATATGTTTGAAAATTAACTATACTTTGATATAATGTAAGAAAAGATGATGATATAGCTGTATATATTGGAAGAGGAAAAACTATGGGTAGCTCTAAAGAAAAAAACACCAGATCGTTAAAAAAATCAGAGAGAAGAGAAGGAAGGCAGCTTAATCTGATGACGGTACCGGTTATCGTGTGGTACGCGTTATTCTGTTATCTGCCTCTTTTTGGTATATTCTTTGCGTTCAAGGATTTTACACCTGTTCCGGGTGAATCCCTGTTAAAAAACCTTTTTGTTAACAGTCAATGGGTAGGCTTCAGGAACTTTTCGTATATTTTCAGGAATCCACAGATACGGTCCATAATTCTAAATACATTCTTATACAATATTATTTTCCTTATAGCCGGAATAGTTATACCCGTGACACTGGCCATAATACTTTCAGAAGTACACCAGAAGATGTTCAAAGGTTTTATCCAGATGACACTGGTTCTGCCGTATTTCATTTCATGGGTTATAGTCGGTTACTGTGTATACGGTTTTCTGTCAACGGATACCGGACTTTTCAATAACCTGATCACTCAGATGGGAGGAGAAAAGATACAATGGTATCAGTCTTCGCAGTACTGGCGGATAATCCTGATAATACTGGGAATCTGGAAATCCTGCGGATATACCATGGTTATCTATTTGTGTTCCATCACATCGATAGACAGAACTCTGTATGAGTCGGCGGCATTGGACGGAGCTTCTTTCCTGCAGAGAGTCAGATTCATTACTCTGCCCCATCTGCGTACGACGATATCAACGCTTTTTATACTGGGTATAGGAAGTATACTTACCAGTGATTTCGGTCTGTTCTATCAGGTGCCCATGGATTCGGGATCGCTGCAGGAAGTGACTCAGACTCTGGATGTATATGTATATAAATCGCTGATGCAGAATGCCAATTTCAGTTATTCTTCTGCAGCGTCGTTTTTGCAAAGTATAGTGGGATGTATTCTTATTATTGTAGCGAACATCGTAGTGAGAAAAATGGATAAGGACAGTGCATTGCTTTGACAAAAGGTGAGAACTATGAAATTAAAGATAGGAAAACGAAAATACATACAGCCTCAGGACAGTTCGTATAATACGACTGTAAATGCTATTGTGATCATATTTTTCATTATAATTGCAGCCCTGGCTTTTATGCCTGTACTGCTCGTGATCATGGCGTCTATATCTTCCGAACAGAGCCTCACAGAGAACGGATACCGGTTTATACCGGGAGAAGTATCGTTTGAAGCATTTAAGTACCTGTTCCGTTCGGGAGGCACTGTGACAAGGGCTATCTTGAACTCTGTTATAATAACATCTTCAGGCACGGTACTGGGACTTTTGTTTATGTGTCCTTGTGCATATGCACTCTCAAGAAAAGAGTTTAAGCACCGGAAGGCATTGATGATATACCTTATGATCCCAATGCTTTTTTCGGGCGGACTGGTTTCGACATATATGGTAAACACCCAGATACTTCATCTGAAAAACACTTATCTGGCACTGATACTGCCCAGTATGTGTTCCACCTGGTATCTGATGATACTCAGGAATTATTTTAGAACCAGCGTACCGGATTCGCTGATCGAAGCAGGAAAGATGGAAGGCTGTTCTCCGATGCAATGCCTGACTTACTTGGCGCTCCCCATTTGTAAACCGGTAGTCATGACGGTAGCAATATTCCAGATATTCGCATACTGGAACAGCTGGTATCCCGCGCTGATATATATTGATTCAAACCACAGGGATCTGTATCCGCTTCAGTATGTTCTGGTAAATATAGAGAGAACCATACAGGCCATGACCAGAGATGCGGCTTATACTTCGGGTATTGCGAATTCCGCAAATTTACCGAGTACATCCATGAGGATGGCATTGGTTGTAGTTACTGTATTGCCGATCATGATTCTTTTCCCGTTTTTCCAGAGTTTCTTAAAAACAGGAATGACAGTGGGGGCTGTGAAGGAGTAATTGATTATGAAGAAAAAGATAATATCTTTGATTTTTATAGTATCACTGATCATATCTGTTTTTAGCGGATGCTCTTCTATAGGAGACGAAAAAGACGGTATCATACGTCTAAGATGGGTGGCATACGGGGCATCGGTGCCGGATGATATAAATAAAATAGTGGAAGCAGCAAACGCATATTCAAAGGGAAAAATAGGCGTAGTGGTGGATCTGGAGATACAGCCTACGGAAATGATCAACCTCATAATGGCTTCAGGGGAATATTATGATATGATATTTACCTGTGAGTGGCTCAATTCCTATGATTCGGCAGCATCAAAAAAACTGTTTTATGATATCACCAATCTGGTAGAGAACGAGACTCCTGAGCTTTATGGGATAATAGGAGATTACTGGGAATGTGCTAAACTCGACGGTAGGATTTACGGTGTACCAACTTTGAAGGATATGGGTACCGAGATGATGTTCAGGTTCAATTCGGATTATTACGAAGGACAGAAGGGTATGGAAATACCCGAATATATGACTTTTGAAGAACTGGAACCTTATCTTGAAGCGTATAAAAAGGATTTCCCTCATAAGTATCCGTTGGGTGTTTCTAAAGGAGGTATACCCGGCTTTGTTAATTTCCTGGAACGTATCGTGGGAAATCTTATAACCATTCCTTATAAAAGCGAAACACCAAAAGCTGTTCCTATCTGGGAGTGCGAGGAACTTATAGAACGATACAGGCTGCTACATAAATGGTATACTTTGGGGTATATCCATCCTGATGCGTCAGCACTTGAGAGTACTGCCATAGAGAAAGATACTCCGGTGAAATTCGGTGTGGCATGGAGAGGTTACAGCGGTTATTCAAATCCTGCTGATTGGGGATTTAATGTAAAAACTTCTATTTATGATGGACCGTATATATCGAGGGCGACAGAGCAGGGAGCAATGATAGGTATATGTGCGGGGTGTGATGAGACACACGCAAAAGCGGCTCTGAAATACATAGAATTATTAAATACAGATCGAAAATTCCGTGATATACTTGCATACGGAATAGAAGGTGTGCATTTTGAATATCTGGAAAACGGGACAGTGCTTAGGACACGCGAAGGAATTGACAGATATCAGGTGTCTCTGTATCCTTTCGGGTCGGTGGTAAATGCTTCCGTCGAATCTGTTAGCCGTGATTTTCTTTCCGACCCCGATCAGTGGAAAAAGGTTTATGAAGGCTATAAGGAATACGGTATTTTCAGTAAAACAAACGGATTTGTCTATGATAAGACCCGAAAAGAGGATATTATAGCCACGGTTAACGCCATATATTCAAATTATTCGACGGACCTCATGACAGGAACATCAGATCCTGATGTGGTGATACCGAAAATGAAGGAAGAACTGATAGCAGCAGGAATATATGAACTGCTCGATGATGTGAACTCAGAGCTTGAAAAACATTTAAGCAGCTAAAAGGATTTACAGTGTTTTGCGTTTTGATTTTACAAGTTCTTCGATAAACATGTTGTCGAGGGGCGTCAATTTATAATTTCCACGATGTATCAGTACATCTTTATAGATTCGTTTATTATCTATGCATTTTCTTTCTACCAGTCCATATCTGTCCAGTAGTACTTCGGGTACGGGTGAAACCCACATATATGTATTCGGGTCTCTGGACAGAAGCTCAAACTGGCTTCCTCTTTCAAATACAAATATTCTGTTACCGTTATGCTCGGGCAGTTCTTCTTTTTTTACTTCGGACAGAGGTAGAGAAGGAACGTAAGGATCCGCATGTGCTATTTCGGTATAATTGTTTATATCATCAAAGGTAATTGTTTTGAGATCTTTTAAAGGTGAGTCCTTACTCATGATCAGAACATAGGTGAATTCAGCTATCAGTTCACCGATAAGGCCTTTTTCAAACATCATAGCTTTATAATACTCATCATAACGCTCGCTGTAGCGCAGTATCCCAAGTTTATAATCCTCTTTTAAGATGTTGTTTATTACACGGTAAGCATTTGTCTCTTTGTAGAACAGTTCTGCTTTCTGCCCCATCTCGACCTTCTTTGAAAACTCCGCAAACGCATCTGCTATATAGCTGGCTCTGGGTACGGAGATAGAAAACTGTACCTTTTGGGGAGAACCGTCTTTAAAAATATTCTCGATATCGTCTATCTGCTTCAGTATTTTGGTGGCGTAATTTATAAACAGTTCGCCTTCGGGAGTGAGAAACATTCCTTTGGCGCTTCTGTCAAAAAGCGTAACTCCCAGACCTGTCTCCAGTTCTTTTATGGCACGGCTGAGCGCCGGTGCGCCTACAAACAGTTCTTCAGCAGCTTTATTTATTGAATTTGTCTTTGATATCGCCAATGCATACTTCATATGTAATATATTCATAATAACCCGCCTTTAAACCCAATTTTTATCATTCTATTATAAACCACGTACCGGAATATTTCAAGAAAAAAATCCCTTCATAATCCATAAGGCAAAGATTTTATACATTACCAAAACTATAAAAAATATTCGATAAAACCTATATCGATAAAGCCTGTTTCGATAAATGCAATACCTAATTGCTTTTTTTGCAATTCACAAAGAAATTTATCTGTGTTAATTATATTAGCGAAGACAACGAGCGGAGGTGACTGATATGAACAAAAGCGAGATATCAAGGTCTGCTCTGGGCAGAATACCATTTTACATCAGTTATATCGATTCTCTGCCGCAGGAGGTGGAAACGGTTTCTGCCACGAAAATCTCAAGGGATCTGGGACTTGGAGAAGTACAGGTACGGAAAGACCTTGCGATTCTCTGTAAAAACGGAAGACCTAAGATAGGTTACAACAGAAAGGTCCTCGAGAGCAGTCTGAAGAGCTTTATGACCGTGAAAAACGGCGGTGCGATCATCGTGGGCGCAGGCAAGATGGGAAAAGCACTTCTGGACTACGGAGGCTTTGAAACATACGGGACGAAGGTGATGGCTGCGTTTGATAAAAATATCGACACTCCCGTGAATCTTCCTTCGGGAAAAAGCATCCTGCCTATTGAAAGTATAAAGGATTTCTGCGGGGAAAATGATGTAAAGATCGGTATCATTACCACACCGCCCGAATCGGCGCAGGCAGTTCTGAATCTGTTATATGAATGCGGTATTAAACTGATCTGGTGTTTTGCTCCATGCAGGCTTTATGCACCGGCAGATATGATAATACAATATGAAAATCTGGCTTTATCGCTGGCACATTTGAAATTACAAAATCAATCAATAAATGAAACGGAGGCTTTATTATGGAAAGAAAAGTAGTAGACAGTGTTGAGACATTGGAAGAGACCCTGGTACGTGTAAAAGCGGCACAGAAAAAGTTTGCCACATATACACAGGAGCAGGTGGACAAAATCTTCAAGGCAGCAGCCGTAGCAGCAAATATGGCACGTATCCCTCTGGCTAAAATGGCTGTAGAGGAAACCGGTATGGGTGTTGTCGAAGATAAGGTTATCAAGAACAATTATGCAGCTGAATATATTTATAACGCATACAAGAATGTCAAGACATGCGGAGTCATCGAGGAAGACAAGGCATTCGGAATGAAGAAGATTGCTGAACCCATCGGTGTTATCGCAGCTGTAATCCCTACAACGAATCCTACATCAACAGCTATATTCAAAACACTTATAGCCCTTAAAACCAGAAACGCTATCATCATTTCTCCTCATCCCAGAGCTAAAAAATCTACCATAGAAGCTGCAAAGATCGTACTTGATGCAGCAGTAAAAGCAGGAGCTCCAGAGGGTATCATAGAGTGGATCGATGTTCCCAGCCTCGATATGACAAATCTCGTAATGAAAGAAGCTGACATAATACTGGCTACAGGCGGCCCCGGAATGGTAAAAGCTGCATATTCGAGCGGCAAGCCCGCACTCGGTGTAGGAGCCGGAAATACACCCGCTATCATAGATGAATCAGCTGATATTATATTGGCTGTTAACTCCATCATCCATTCAAAAACATTTGACAACGGTATGATCTGTGCTTCTGAGCAGTCAGTTATCATCCATAAAAATGTATATGACGCCGCACGTGAGGAATTTGCACGCAGAGGATGCTATTTCTTAAAGAAAGATGAAATAGAAAAGGTAAGAAAAGCAATACTGATAAACGGTGCTCTTAATGCAAAGATAGTAGGACAGCCCGCATATAAGATAGCAGAGATTGCCGGAGTAAAGATTCCCAAGGGTTCAAAAGTACTTATCGGTGAAGTGGAGAGCGTAGACCTTTCTGAAGAATTTGCACATGAAAAACTTTCTCCCGTACTGGCTATGTATAAAGCAAAAGATATAAAAGACGCTTTTGACAAGGCAGAGCATCTGATAGCCGACGGCGGATACGGCCATACAGCATCAATATATATCAATACTACTACTGGACAGGACATACTTGATGAATTCGAAGCACGTATGAAGACCTGCCGAATCCTGATAAACACTCCTTCATCACAGGGTGGTATCGGTGATCTGTACAACTTTAAGCTCGCTCCTTCACTTACCCTCGGATGCGGTTCATGGGGCGGAAACAGTGTATCTGAAAATGTAGGTGTAAAGCATCTTATAAATATAAAAACTGTAGCTGAAAGAAGGGAAAATATGTTGTGGTTCAGAACACCTGAGAAGGTTTATATCAAGAAGGGCTGCCTTCCTGTTGCACTTGATGAATTAAAGACTGTTATGGGCAAAAAGAGAGCATTTATCGTAACAGACAGCTTCCTGTACAATAACGGATATACAAAGCCCATATCTGACAAGCTCGATGAGATGGGAATTGTACATGAGACATTCTTTGACGTAGCACCCGATCCTACACTGGCATGTGCAAAGGCCGGAGCAGAGCTTATGCGTTCATTTAAGCCTGACTGCATCATAGCACTCGGCGGCGGTTCAGCTATGGATGCCGGCAAGATTATGTGGGTTCTGTATGAACATCCCGAAGCAGACTTTATGGATATGGCCATGAGATTCATGGATATCCGTAAGCGTGTATATACATTCCCCAAGATGGGAGAAAAAGCATACTTCGTAGCTATCCCTACCTCTGCAGGTACAGGATCAGAAGTTACACCTTTTGCGGTAATAACAGACGAACAGACAGGTGTAAAGTATCCTCTGGCAGACTATGAGCTTTTACCGAATATGGCTATCATTGATACCGATTTCCATATGTCGGCACCTAAAGGCCTGACCGCTGCATCTGGTATTGATGCCGTATCACATGCACTTGAGGCTATAGCTTCAATTATGGCTACCGATTATACAGACGGACTGGCAGTAAAGGCTTTACAGACTATTTTCACATATCTGCCCAGAGCCTACGACAACGGACCTGTAGACGTAGAAGCACGTGAAAAGATGGCAAATGCTGCTACTATGGCAGGTATGGCTTTTGCAAATGCATTCCTCGGTGTATGCCACTCTATGGCTCATAAGCTGGGCGCATTCCATCATATCCCTCACGGTGTAGCAAATGCGCTGATGCTTGAAGAAGTACTGAGATTCAATGCTGCAGAAGCACCTGTAAAGATGGGTACTTTCAGCCAGTACGATCATCCTCATACACTCGCAAGATATGCTATGGTAGCTGATGAGTTGAAGCTGGGTGGTAAGAGTGATGAAGAAAAACTTGAAAAACTTATCAAGGCAGTAAACGATTTAAAGGCAAGAGTTGGTATCAAACCCGCCATAAAAGATTATGTAGCAGATGAAAAGGATTTCCTGGACCGTTTAGATGCCATGACAGAACAGGCATTTGACGATCAGTGTACAGGCGCAAATCCCCGTTATCCTTTAATGAGTGAGATCAAGCAGATGTATCTTAATGCATACTACGGAGAAAAGCATTTTGAAGAGCCTGAGATGCCTGATAAAAATATCGGTAATGATGCAGATGACGTACATAATTTCAAACAGCCGTACCGCAGGGCAAAAAGCGGTCTTAAGAAAAACTAAGGGAGGGTAAATGAGATGGAACTGAACAGAATCATAGCAGTTAGAAATAATAAAACCGTATATCGTGACGGGAAAAAGGTTTACAAGGTATTTGACCAGTCCTATTCAAAGGCTGATGTATTAAATGAGGCATTAAACCAGGCAAGGATAGAAGAAACGGGACTTAATATCCCGAGAGTTCTGGAAGTAACAGTGATAGACGGGAAATGGACCATAGTTTCCGACTATATCAAAGGAAAAACTCTTGCAGCGCTGATGAAGGAAAATCCCGATAAAAAGGAAGAATACCTGAATCTGTTTGTAGATCTTCAGCTCACCATGCATTCAAAGACATGTCCTGGGCTCAATAAACTGAGAGATAAAATGAACCGTAAGATAAGTGAAACGGATCTGTCAGCTACAGCACGTTATGATCTGCATACCAGACTTGATTCAATGCCGAAACATAACAAGGTATGCCACGGAGATTTCAATCCTTCAAATATCATCATAAAGGATGACGGTACTCCTTTTATACTTGACTGGTCCCATGCAACACAGGGTAATGCTTCGGCTGATGCTGCACGTACATACCTGCTTTTCTGGCTGGACGGTGATATCGACGGTGCAAAGAAATATCTGGATCTTTTCTGTAAGAAGAGCAATACGGCAAAGCAGTACGTTCAGAAATGGATGCCTATAGTTGCGGCATCTCAGATGGTAAAAGGTAATGCACATGAGCGTGAATTTTTACATTCATGGATTGATGTAGTTGATTACGAATGATTTTTTGGAGGTTAATATGAAGGTTACGGTATGTATAGGTTCTTCCTGCCATATCAAAGGTTCCAGGCAGGTGGTTGAACAGTTGCAGTATCTGATAAATGAGGCAGGCGTTGGCGATGAAGTGGAGCTTGCCGGAACATTCTGTATCGGTAAATGCCAGCAGGGTGTATGTGTTACGGTAGACGATGAGTTCCATTCGGTAACACCCGATGATGTAAAGGAATTTTTTGAAGAATATATATTAAAAAAGGTGAAATAAGATGATCGTTCAGATATGTGTGGGTTCTTCCTGTCATCTGAGAGGATCTGAAAAGATTATCGAGAAATTCCAGAAAGCCGTTTCTGAGTTTGGCCTCGATAATGATGTAACACTTGCCGGGAGCTTTTGCACCGGCAAGTGTAATCGTGTAGGGGTAACAGTAACGGTAGATAATGATATTTACACCGGAATCACACCGGAAAATTTCAGCGATTTTTTCAGGGATAAGGTTCTGAATCCGATAAAAGAAGGTAAAGGATAATATTATGGATTGTTTGGTCCTCAAAAAATCTAATTGTAAGAACTGTTATAAATGTATCAGGCATTGTCCTGTAAAATCCATACGTTTTTCAGGTAATCAGGCATATATAATCGGTAATGAATGCGTTATGTGCGGACAGTGTTTCGTAGTGTGTCCCCAGGATGCAAAACAGATAGTCGATGAGACCGAGAAGGTAAAGGTACTTCTTGGCAGCGGCTCTCCCGTAGTGGCGAGCCTCGCTCCTTCGTTTATAGCAAATTATGACGGTATCGGAATAGAATCCATGAGAGCTGCAATGAAAAAACTCGGATTCTATGATGTGGAAGAGACTGCTATCGGTGCAACCATTGTAAAGAGTGAGTATGAGCGTATATGCGATGAAGAGGACAGGGATAATATCATCACTTCATGCTGTCATTCGGTGAATCTTCTGATCCAGAAGCATTATCCGAAGCTGCTTCCATATCTGGCCGACGTACTGTCGCCTATGCAGGCACACTGCAAGGATATAAAAAGGCGTATACCCGGTGCGAAAACCGTATTTATCGGACCGTGTGTCGCCAAAAAAGATGAAGCGCAGTATTACGAAGGTATAGTGGATGCGGTTCTTACTTTTGATGAACTGACGGCATGGTTTAAGGCTGAAAAGATAATTCCGGAGCAAAAGGTGGATAATGAAGAAAACAGCAGAGCACGGTTTTTCCCCACTACCGGAGGAATACTTAAAACCATGGCTCTTGATAACCCGAAATACACCTATCTGGCCATCGACGGTATGGAGAACTGTATAGGCGCATTAAAGGATATAGAATCAGGAAATATTCATAACTGTTTTATAGAGATGTCAGCATGTGCGGGCAGCTGTATAGGCGGACCGGTCATGGAAAAATATCACCGTTCACCGGTAAAGGATTATGTTACCGTGGCGAATTATGCAGGACCAAAGGATTTTATAGTATATAATCCATCAAGAAAAGAGATTGAAAAAGAGTTTTCCATCATCGAACAGAGGAATACAGAGCCAAGCGAACAGGAAATACGTGAAACTCTTCATCAGATGGGAAAAACAAAACCCAGCGATGAATTGAACTGCGGTTCGTGCGGATATAATACATGCAGGGAAAAGGCTGTGGCGATACTTCAGGGAAAAGCGGAAATATCCATGTGCCTGCCTTTCTTAAAGGATAAAGCAGAGAACTTTTCAGATACCATAGCCAGAAATACTCCCAACGGGCTGATAGTCCTGAACGATAAGCTGGAAGTACAGCAGGTAAATAAGGCTGCGCTGAAGATCCTTAACTTAAGAACACCATCGGATATTTTGGGAGATCAGGTAGTTCGTGTACTTGATCCCGGTGATTTTATGTCGGTTCTTTCAAACGGTAGAAATATCCATAATAAGAGAGAGTATCTGGCCGAGTACGAAAAATATGTTGAGAAAACTATTGTCTATGATGAGGGGTACAGACTGATATTGTGCATTCTGCGTGATGTGACCGAGGAAGAACTACAGAAGGAGAGAAAGGCTGAGATCAGCCGTCAGACCGTAGAAGTCGCTGACAAAGTGGTCGACAAGCAGATGAGGATCGTTCAGGAGATAGCTTCACTTCTGGGTGAAACAGCAGCCGAAACGAAGATAGCCCTTACAAAATTAAAGGAGTCCATAGAAAATGAATAATCTATGTGCCGATATAGATTGGAAGAGTATCAATCATGAAGGTGAGCAGCTCTGCGGGGACCATATTGATATAGTCGAGCAGGATGAGAATTCATCGGTGATAGTATTGGCAGACGGGCTTGGAAGCGGAGTGAAAGCGAGTATTCTTTCAACACTTACTTCGAAGATCATATCCACGATGATGGCAGCAGGACTGAATCTGGAAGAGTGTGTTTCGACCATAGCGGCAACTCTGCCCATATGCTCCGTAAGAGGAGTGGCTTATTCTACTTTTACCATCATACATCTGATAGAAAACGAAACTGTAGAGATCATCCAATACGATAATCCCTGTGTTATTTTCTTAAGGAACAATGAGATATATGATTACCCGAAACAGGAGCTGAATATATGCGGAAAAAAAGTACTGAAATCCGTAGTAAAGCTTCAGGAGGGTGATATACTGACTGCGATGAGCGACGGATGCCCGCATGCCGGAATAGGAATAGCGTATAATTTCGGATGGAAATGGGAAGATATAGCCGAATTCATGAAGACTATATCGCTCGCGGGCTATACCGCAAAAACCCTGGCTACGATGCTGGTTGATGAGTGCAACAAAGAGTATGGTTTTCATCCCGGTGATGATGCAACGGCATGTGTGGTAAAGATCAGAAAGAGAGAACCGATGAATATCCTGTTTGGACCACCCCGTAACAGGGATGACTGTGACCGTATGATGTCGTTGTTTTTTTCTAAAGAAGGAAAGCATATAGTATGCGGCGGAACCACTTCGTCGATAGTGTCAAAATATCTGGGAAAACCTTTGAAAGCCAGCCTCACTTTTGAGAGAAGTGATGTACCTCCTACAGCGGAACTGGAAGGTGTCGATTTAGTTACCGAAGGCGTGATAACGATAAACAAGGTTATAGAATATGCCAAGGATGTTCTCGATAAAAACGAACTGTACGAGCAGTGGAGCTTTAATCGTGACGGTGCGTCCCTCATATGCCGCATGCTTTTTGAAGAGGCGACGGATATCAACTTCTATGTGGGAAGAGCAGTAAATCCCGCACATCAGAATCCGGACCTTCCAATAACTTTTAATATAAAAATGAATCTGGTGGAAGAGCTTTCAGCATGCTTAAAGCAAATGGGTAAAAGGATTAAAGTCAGTTATTTTTAGAGGAGTTTAAAATGTACAAATTTGATACGAAGGTTCAGCATTTAAAATATAAAGTTCTGCGTGAAGTGGCACGTCTCGCATGGAATGACAGTCTACTTGAAAATGTGATGGATATTCCGAAAATGATAGTACCCGGCAAGACTCCGACCATGAGATGCTGCGTGTATAAGGAGAGAGCTATCCTGGCTGACCGTGTAAAACTTGCAATGGGCGGTAACAAAGAGAATAAAAATATAATAGAGGTTATCGAGACTGCCTGCGATGAATGTCCCATGGGTGGATATGAGGTGACAAATGCGTGCAGAGGTTGTCTGGCACACCGCTGTTTTGATGCTTGTAAATTCGGAGCTATTTCGTTCAATCAGAATCATGAGGCAGTGATAGATAAATCTAAATGTAAGGAATGCGGTGCCTGTGCCAAAGTATGTCCATATACCGCTATCATCAGCAGGAAAAGACCGTGCGAAAATGCATGCAAGATTAAAGCCATCCATATGAACGAGGATAAAGCGGCAGCCATAGATGAGGATAAATGCATAGGATGCGGAGCCTGTGTATACCAGTGCCCGTTCGGAGCCATCATGGATAAATCATTTATGCTGGATGTGATAGATATAATAAAAAGAAGTGCAGGCAATTCAAAATATAAGGTATATGCGATAGTGGCCCCTTCGATATCAAGTCAGTTCAGGTACGCAAAACTGGGGCAGGTTGTTACAGGGCTTAAGGAGCTTGGTTTCCATACCGTGATAGAGGCCGCATTAGGTGCGGATATGGTGGCTGATGCCGAGAGCCGCGAGCTCGTGGAAAAAGGATTTCTGACCAGTTCATGCTGTCCTGCATTTGTGAGCTTCATAGAAAAGAATTTCCCGGATATGGTGCAGCATATCTCTCACAATATGTCACCTATGGCTACGCTCGGTAAATATCTCAAGGAGAACGATAAGGGCTGCAAAGTCGTATTTATCGGTCCGTGCACGGCAAAAAAAGCGGAAGTTCAAAGAGAAAATGTAAAACCGTATGTGGATGTAGTCATGACCTTTGAAGAACTTCAGGCCATGTTTGATTCAAAAGACATAGACATAACA